>JAEWEK010000076.1 GCA_023389425.1 Pseudomonadota bacterium
CCTGCAGCGCTTGGTCATCGACACGGAATACTATCGGCGACGAAGAGCTGAGCAGGCAGAAATGGCAGCCCGACAGCTCTCCCTGGAGTACGCGTTATGAGCCGACAAATATTCCGGACAGCAGTGCAGCGTGGTGGAATGCGCCGGCAGGTTCAGGATCGCGGGATCGCCGTCGCCCACCTGGGCCATCGCCCGTCCCGCCGCGGCCGCGCCGACCGCCGCGCTGGCCGCCATGAAGCTCTTGCGCAGGAAGCCGCGCCGCTGCTGGTTCAGGCCGTCCTGCGTGATCTCCTGCGCCAGCGCCGGCTCGACAAAGTTCTCGGGCGCGCGCAGCAGGCGCCCCGGTTTGCAGCTGTCTTTCATGTCGTCTCCACCACCATCGTTATTTGCGCATATGACTAAGTAGGCATATGTCTTGTCATGCCCGCCCTTTGCGCGGCTTTCAATCTCAGGCTGTCACGCCGGGCACCGCCACGCCGCTGCGATCGGCCATGCGTCCGCACACGGTGCGGCACAGTTCGACCGTGCGCTCGTCCTCGATCCGGTAGTACACCTGCGAGCCCTCCTTGCGGCGCGCCAGGATGCGGGCGCGGTACAGCATGTTCAGCTGGCGCGATACGTTGGCCTGGGTCGACTCCACTTCCGCCACGATGTCGTTGACGGTGCGCTCGCCCTGGCACACGGCGTACAGGATCTTCAGGCGGGTCGGCTGCGACAGCAGCGCGAAATAATGCGAGACGTCTTCGAAGAGCTGCTCCAGGGCCTTGCGGTCAGTCGATTCCATGTTTGCTTTGCTTGAATTTAAGGCTTCAGGTAGGCATAGCCCTCGAACTGCAGGTGTGCCGCTTCGGCCACGCCGGACGGGACGATGGTCGCCTCGGGGATCACGCGGCTCTTGTCGATGTGGCGCGCCTCCAGCGTGTTGTTGCAGACCCTGAACTCCACGTTGTTGTGCATGACCAGTTCCTGCACGGTGGCGTCGTAGGGATTGCCGTTGGCGTTGGCTGCGCCTTCCAGCAGGAAGTCGACGCCGGCGCCGTTGGTCACCACCACGATCTTCACGCCGGGGACGGCCTTCAGGTGGTTGCGGATGTTGTTCAGCGCGGCCGTCGCACGGTCGGCATCGGTGACGTGGTAGACCACCTTCTCCTCGCGCGGCGCGGCCGCCGCCGTGGATCCCAGCGCGGTCCATGCCAACAGGGCCAGCAGCAGCATGCGGATGAATTTCATGGTCGTGCTCCTCGTCGGCTCAATGGGTGGCAAGGCTCTCGCGCTCCATGTGCAAGTAGGTGTCGTAGGCGTTGATGCGGTTGGCCTGCTCGAATGCGGGGACATCCTTGAAGCGGCTCCAGTCGGTCGCGGCGTAGGCCTCGTCGAAGGGCGTCATCGCGCTCACCGCCTCGCCCATCGCATGCCGCAGGAAGCGCAGGTAGTCGCGCGTGAACACGATGTCCCGGGCCGGATTGCGCGAGGCCGCGCCGTGGCCCGGGATCGCGATCACGGGATGGGTGGACAGCATGGTGTCCAGCGCGGCCAGCCAGCGCGCGCTGTCGGCGGTGCCGACAAAAGGTATGCGGCCGGTGGCGAACATATCGCCGGCGAACAGCACCTTGTCTTCTTCGACGTAGAGCATGATGTCTTCGGGCGAATGCGCGCCGCTGGAATCGATCACGCGGAAGTGCAGCTTGCCCATGCTGAAGCGCTCCTCGCCGCCCGGCGCCAACGCGAGCCAGCGGTCGGCCGCCAGCAATCTGGTGTCGGCATTGACCCACGGCGCGAGGTCGGCCTTGCGCTGCTCGAGCCGCTGGCGGGTTTCATCGGAAGCCAGGGTAGCCTTGCCGTTGGCGTGCGCCCAGACCTCGGCGCCCTGCGCCTTGAGCGCCTGCAGGCCGTAGAAATGGTCGGCGTGGTAGTGGCTGACGATCACGCGGCGGATCGGCTCCCTGGTGATCTTGCGGATCGCATCGACCATGGCCTGCCCGAGCGTGGGCGTGGCCAGCGCATCGAACACGACGACGCCATCGCCGGTGACGACAAAGCCGGCGTTGGACATGAAGCCCTTGTTGGCCTGGCTGGCCATGCCGGCCGCGCCCTGGAACATCCAGATATGGGCAGAAATCTGCTGGGGAGTCAGGACGATGGGGTCGGCGGCGCGTGCCAGCGACACTTGGCACACAAGCAGCATCAGGACCAGGAACCCCAGGCAACGGCGCACTTCGTCTCCCCTGCGCGCGGCTCTGCGTCCGCTCGCTTGAACATATGACTATATGCGCATATTGCCAAGTTTTAATAATCTATGTCAAGAATTCTTTGTGTTCAAAATTCGCCACGGGCGCCACGGTCGAGCAGCTTGACCATGGTGGCGCGCATGCGCAGGGCTGCGGCGCGCAAGTCGGGCGGAAGCTTGCGGCCCATGTGGATCAGGATGTCCATGTCCAGCGTGTACAGCCACAAGCCGTCGTCCTTTTCCAGCAAGGTGATGCGGCATGGCAGGTAGGCCGCCATCGCCGGGCTGAAGTCGACCATCTGGCGCGCGGTCTCGGGGCTGCAGTAGGAGTAGACCTTGAGGAAGCGCTGCGGCTTGCCGGTGCGCGCTTCCAGCTCCCTGGACAGCGGCAGCATGCCGACTTCCTTGACGTTGTCCTCGGCGGCGACGCTGGCCAGCGCCTCCTCCACTTCGGCCACCGACACGCCCGGCGCCACCTTGCGCGACCAGGTTGTGGCGGCCGCGATGTCGCCGTCGGCCTCGATCCAGCGGTCCCACAGGCGATTGGCCTGGGCGCCGGCGCCATCCTCCAGTTTGGACGCGGTGCGCAGCGTCCCGCAGGCGCACAGGCAGGCGGACAACAGAAGTACGGCAAGGATCGGCTTCGATGGCATGAATGCATTCTAGCAAGCGTTGAGCCCGGCGGGACAACGATATACACATTTATAGATTGTTTTTAGGTATAATGTGATCCCATGAAAATTGACCACCAGATTTTCGACCTCGACGCGATGCAGTCCGCCGCGACGCAAGCCTGCGCCCTGCTGAAGGCGCTGGGCAACCGCGACCGCCTGCTGCTGATGTGCCAGCTGAGCCAGGGCGAATACTGCGTCAGCGACCTCGAGCACCTGCTGCACATCCAGCAGCCCACGCTGTCGCAGCAGCTGGCGGTGCTGCGCGAGGAACAGCTCGTGGCCACGCGCCGCGAAGGCAAACAGATTTTTTACCGTGTCGCCAGCAAGGAAGCGCTGGCGGTCATGCAGGCGCTGTACGAACAGTTCTGCAAAGGAGCAAGGCAATGACCATCGACTGGATCCACTTCACGCCCTGGACTTCGCTGCTGGGCGGGGTGCTGATCGGCCTTGCGGCCGCCATCTTCGTGCTGCTGAACGGGCGCATCGCCGGCGTCAGCGGCATCCTCGGCGGCCTGTTGCGGCCGGCCCGCGGGGACCTAGGCTGGCGCCTTGCCTTCATCGCCGGCCTGGCCATTGCGCCGCTGGCCTATGGATTGGCGCACGCGCTGCCGGCGGTGACCATCGAGGCCGACGCCGGCACCTTGATCGTGGCCGGACTGCTGGTCGGCGCCGGCACACGCTACGGCGCCGGCTGCACCAGCGGCCATGGCGTATGCGGCCTGTCGCGCCTGTCGCTGCGTTCGCTCGCGGCCACCTTGGCCTTCATGGCGGCCGGTTTCGCCACCGTCGCCGTCGTGCGCCATTTGATCGCTTGAGGAGACGCCACATGCACATCATCGTTTCGCTGTTCGTCGGCCTGTTGTTCGGGATTGGCCTGATCGTCTCAGGCATGACCGATCCGTCCAAGGTCATCGGCTTCCTCGACCTCGGCGGGCACTGGAATCCGTCGCTCGCCTTCGTGATGGGCGGCGCCATCCTCGTCGGGCTGGGTGCTTTCCGCCTCGCCGGGCGCCGCCAGCATTCGCTGCTGGGCGACGTGATGCGGATGCCGGGCGCCACCGGCATCGACCGCCGGCTGGTGCTGGGCAGCCTCGCCTTCGGCATCGGCTGGGGACTCGGCGGCTTCTGCCCCGGCCCCGCCCTCGCCTCGCTATTCACCGGCAGCGCCAAGCCGCTGCTGTTCACGCTCGCGATGCTGGCGGGGATGGGGCTGTTCGAACTGTTCGAACGCAGCGCCGCCCGCATCAAGCAGGAAGCCTGAGCATGCTGACCAGCCTCGCACTCGGCCTCGTGGTGGGCATCATCCTCGCGCTGACCGGCGCCGGCGGCGGCATCCTCGCGGTTCCGCTGCTGGTGTTCAGCACCGGCATCGGCGTCGCCCAGGCCGGCCCGATCGGACTGCTGGCGGTCGGCATGGCGGCAGTGCTGGGCGCCCTGCTCGGCCTGCGCGCCGGCGTGGTGCGCTACCGCGCCGCGCTGCTGATCGCCGCCACCGGCATGGTGCTGTCGCCGGCCGGCCTGTGGCTGGCGCGCCGCGTCGACAACCGCTGGCTCGGCATCGTGTTCGCGCTGACCTTGCTGTACGTGGCCTGGAACACCTTCCGCCGCGCCGGCGCGCCCGTGGCCGAACGCAGCGCGGCGCCGGTCTGCGTGCGCGACGGCGGCACCGGGCGTTTCATCTGGACCCGTCCCTGCGCGCAGGCGATGGCGATGTCCGGGGCGGTGGCCGGCCTGCTGTCGGGATTGCTCGGCGTCGGCGGCGGCTTCGTGATGGTGCCGGCGCTGCAGCGCTACACCGACCTGCCGATGAAATCCGTGGTCGCCACTTCGCTCGCCGTGATCGCGCTGGTGTCGATCACGGGCGTCGCCGCCACCGCCGCCAGCGGGCATATGAACTGGGAGATCGCCGTGCCGTTCTCGACCGGCGCGCTGGCCGGCATGCTGGGCGGGCGCGCGGTCGCTTCGAAGCTGGCCGGGCCGCAGCTGCAGAAGGGGTTTGCTGCGATCTCTGCCATTGTCGCCATTTGCATGATCGGCAAAGCGTTTATGTGATTGCTCCTGGCACGAGTTACAGCGCTCCCTGATCGGCAATCGCGTCCAGCCGAACAGTGACAATATGTGGATTTCCCGGCGCTTTAACTTGCTAAGCTACCGCTGTATTCCACGAACAAAACCTTCGAAGGCGATGAAAAACTTTTCAATGTACGCGCTTTTTGCAGTGCTTTCCGGGCTCGCGAGCGTGAGCCTGGCCGCCGATTCAGCAGCGCAGCCCGTCACGACCGTTACGCAAATGGGCAGCGCGACGACGACATTCTCTTGCAGCCCGACGTCGGGCAAAGTTTGCCATTACCTCATTGTCAGTTCGATCTGCCAGGAGACTCTGCTCGCCGGGGGCGCCAAGGAAAGGCGCTGCACCTACTCGCAAGCGGTGCCGCCTTTCCAGCTAAAGGCAGGGGAACCGAAGACGATCACACATCTGCCTGCAGATTTCCTGTACACGATGAGGCTCGACCGTGCACCCACGATCGAGGAATGCATCGCCGCGCCCATCGCCCACTAAGGCAAACGCAAAAGAAAAAAGGCGCCGTCCGCGTTAAGTGTTGACTTAAGCACCTCGTCCCGGCTGGGACCCATACTGAGCATATTGGATCGCGACTGCGGCGGGAGCTGCAAGCACGCACACTCAGCATGGGTTCCGTACATGGACGCCCCCTTTTGTGCAAGCTCTCATTGATCTGGTTTGGTAGAAAGGTTTCGATTGCACCCGTACATTCGGACTTTAGCTGTGGCCGCTTCGGCCACTGTCCCTGATGGAATGTGCTGGTTGGCTCCTCAATCGGCCTGACGCGCTTTAAGCGCCTCGGAACCCGCGGGCTTTGCCAACCACGGTCTAACCTGTCTTGCCATCCTAGTGAGTTGATCGCCTGCGCAATCGTTGCGAACATTAACGGTTACCGCTGAACTCTTCTCTACCAGCTCTTCTTCCTCCCGAGTCGATTACGCATCAGCGTAATCGGCTTGGTACTCGCGGTCATGCGCCAGCAACGCCCATACCGTTCTGGCGTTTTTATTGGCCATCGCGACTGCGGCGACGTTCTTGTTACGACGACCGATCAAGTGGCCCAGCCACCCCGCGGCCAATACCGGCTGGCGCTCGGCTTGTTTTACAACGGATCGGCCGCCGTGGATGAATAAGGTGCGCAGATAGCTGTCGCCCCGCTTGCTGATCCCTAGCAGTTTGGCCTTGCCTCCCGTGGAGTGCTGTTTAGGCACCAGTCCGAGCCAGGCTGCCAGCTGCCTACCGTTGGCAAAATTGCGCGCGTCACCAACCGATGCCACCAGCGCTGTGGCGGTCAGCGGACCAATTCCTGGCACTTTCTCCACGCGTTTGGAAAGCGGGCTGGCACGGTGCCATTGCAGAATCTGGCCCTCCAGTTCATCGACCTGCCGATGAAGCTCCTTCAAGTGATCGAGTAGGCGCAAAATGAGTTCACGGAAGCGCCCGGGCAGCCGGTCTTGCTCGTTCTCGAGCAGTGCCGGGATCAGCTTGGGAAGATGGTGAATTCCCTGCGGCACGATCAGGCCGAATTCCGCGAGCAGACCGCGTATCTGGTTAGCTTGGGCTGTACGTGCCTCGACCATGCCTTGCCGGGCTCGGTGCAGTGCGAGGACCGTCTGTTGCTCCATCGTTTTGATCGGTACAAAACGCATGTTCGGCCGACTGACCGCCTCGCAGATCGCCTCGGCATCGGCCATATCGTGCTTGTTGCTCTTCACGTAGGGCTTGACGAACTGCGGCGCCATCAGCTTGACCGTATGCCCGAGCGTTTGCAGCTTGCGCGCCCAGTAGTGAGCGCTACCGCAAGCTTCCATACCAACCAGACATGGCTCCAGTTTGGTGAAGAATGTCATCACCTGATCGCGACGCAACTGTTTGCGATGTACGACCTGTCCAGTAACGCTTACCGCGTGGACCTGGAAAACATTTTTTGCCAGGTCAATGCCAACTGTCGTAATCTTCATGATGACGCCCCCCTCGGTTTAAGTGGTTGTGACACTTCCACTTTGGCACATCGATGCCGTTTCGGGTGGGGGCGTCCATTCCATTGGCCTGCGCCGGAACGACGAATCACTTTCAACACTTAACGCAGACAGCGCAAAAGAAAAAAGCTCCCGTCGGGAGCTTTTTTCAGATACTGGCGGAGAGGGTGGGATTCGTCTACATCCTGCAGACCGCCCGGGCGCGAGCATGCGCCCGGCTTCGAATTCCACGCGCGAGCCAGGCAGCTGGCTCGCTCCTCTCCGCAAAAGAAAAAAGCTCCCGTCGGGAGCTTTTTTCAGATACTGGCGGAGAGGGTGGGATTCGAACCCACGGTACGGTCACCCGTACGCCTGATTTCGAGTCAGGTACATTCGACCACTCTGCCACCTCTCCAGGTATTCGTTGGTCGTGTGTTCACGAGAAGCGAGATTATAGCAAGGTCTTCTGGAACTGTGAAGAGCTCGGCTGTTCACGTGGAATGGGGTTCCCGCCTGCGCGGGAACGACGGATTCACTTCATCAAGCCGCTGGGGTCAAGCGCTCGACGCCGCCCATGTACGAGCGCAGCACTTCCGGAATCACGACGCTGCCGTCCGCCTGCTGGTAGTTCTCAAGCACGGCCACCAGCGTACGGCCCACGGCCAGTCCCGAGCCGTTGAGCGTGTGCACCAGCTCCGGCTTGCCCTGCGCATTGCGGAAGCGGGCCTGCATATTGCGCGCCTGGAAGGCTTCGCAGTTCGACAGCGACGAGATCTCGCGGTAGGTGTTCTGCGCCGGCAGCCACACTTCCAGGTCATAGGTCTTGGCGGCGCCAAAGCCCATGTCGCCGGTGCACAGCGCCATCACGCGGTACGGCAG
>JAEWEK010000138.1 GCA_023389425.1 Pseudomonadota bacterium
CACCAGCTCGCTGCCGGGCGAAGGCAAGACCTATTGCGCCATCAACCTGGCGATGAGCATCGCGATGGAACTCGACCATACGGTGCTGCTGGTCGACGCCGACGTCGCCCGCCCCTCGGTGCTGCGCACCCTCGGCCTGCCCAGCCAGCGCGGCCTGATGGACGTGCTGGTCGACTCGCGCCTTGACGTGGCCGACGTCATGTTGCGCACCAACGTGGACACGCTGTCCATCCTCCCGGCCGGCACCGCCACGCCGCGCGCCACCGAGCTGCTGGCCAGTTCGGCGATGAGCTCCCTGCTGGCCGAGATCGCGACCCGCTATCCGGACCGCGTGGTGATCTTCGATTCGCCGCCGCTGCTGCTGACCAGCGAGGCGCGCGTGCTGGCCTCGCACATGGGCCAGATCGCGCTGGTGGTGGAAGCCGAGACGACCACCCAGCACGCGGTGCTGGAGGCCCTGTCCCAGCTCGAGGGCTGCAGCAACGTCAACCTCGTCTACAACAAGACCAGGGACATCCCGGGCATCGACACCTCGTATGGCTATCACTACGGTTAAGCTGCCGCGGCTGGCGCCGCTCGCGCTGGCGCTGATGTCGCTCGCGCCCGCGGCCCACGCCGGCTGGCGCTTCACGCCGACCGTCAGCATGACCGAGACCGTGACCGACAACGTCAACCTGCAGCCGGACGAGCAGCGCCGCACGGCGTGGGTCACCGACGTCGCGCCCGGCTTCACGCTGCTCGGCGCGACCCCGCGCGTGACGCTGCAGGCCGGCGCGCAGGAGCACCTGTTCGCCTATTCCGGCAGCCGCCTGCCGGGCACCCTCGACAAGCAGTACGTGTACGGCGCAAAGGGCCAGGCGCGCGTGGTCGACGACTGGTTCTACCTCGATGCCAGCGCCGACGGCGGTCCGCGCGCGGTGTCCGCCTTCGGTCCCCAGGCCGACGGCAACCTGTGGGCCAGCGGGAACCAGGCCAATGTGCGCACCTGGCGCATCAGCCCCTACCTGCGCCACCGCTTCGGCAATACCGCCGCGATGGAAGTGCGCTACACGCGCGACTCGGTCGACCAGAACGGCAACGCGATCGCCTCCGGCGACAGCCGCGGATGGATGGCCAGCGTCGCCAGCGGGCCGGCGTTCTACCGCCTGGGCTGGAGCCTCGACTACAGCCGGCAGGATTTCGACAGCAAGCTGACCGGCCCGTCCACGTCGAAGAATGCCCAGGGCACGCTGCGCTGGCGCCTGTCGCGCACCTTCGCGCTGACCGGCAGCACCGGCTACGACAGCTACGACTACCAGGCCCTGGGCGGGCGCAGCGCAGGCCACAGCTGGTCGGCGGGCTTCATCTGGACGCCGTCCTCGCGCACCGACATCCGCGCCTCCGCCGGCCACCGCTTCTTCGGACCCAGCGGCGCGCTCGACGCCAGCCATCGCATGCGCCACAGCGTCTGGACCGCGCACTACAGCGACACCATCACCAACACCCGCCAGCAGATGTTCCTGCCGGCTGCCTTCGACACCGCATCGATGCTGGACAAGATGTTTACCGCCTCGATCCCCGATCCGGTGGCGCGCGCCGCGACGGTGCAGGCCTACATGCTGGCCACCGGCCTGCCGCCCACGCTCAGCGACAGCGTCAATTACCTGAGCAGCCGCTGGCTGCGCGAGAAGCACGCCACGCTCGGCCTGGCCCTGAACGGCGCCCACGGCACGCTGATGCTGTCGGTATTCGACGACAGGCGCAACGCGCTGTCCTCGGTGCAGAGCGACAGCGACCTGCTGGGCAGCGCGATCGCCGCGCTCAACGACAACGTGCACCAGCGCGGCTTCTCGTCGGCCTACAACTACCGCGCCTCGGCGCGCACCAATGCCCTGCTGCTCGCCACCGTCAGCCGCGCCACCTCGCTCGGCACCGGCATCACCCAGAACCTGAGCCTGCTGCGGCTGCGCGTGACGCGCGACATCAGCCGCCGCGCCCAGGCCGCGATCGAAGTGCGCCGCGCCCGCGGCGGCGCCAGCGACCTGAATACCCGGACCTACACCGAGAACGCGGTGTCGGCCACCCTGTCCCTTCATTTTTAGGCGAGAACGCGATGTACGAGACCTATTACGGACTGTCCGCCAAGCCCTTCCAGCTGCGCCCCGATCCGCACTTCTTCTTCGGCAGCAAAGGCCACAAGCGGGCCATGGCCTACCTCGAATACGGCCTGTCGCAGGGCGAAGGCTTCATCGTCATCACCGGCGACATCGGCGCCGGCAAGACCACCCTGGTGCGCAACCTGTTCAAGCGCATGCCGAACGACCGCATCGTGGCCGCCCACGTGGTCAACACCAGGCTCGAAGCGGAAGACGCGCTGCGCAGCGTGGCCGCGGCCTTCGGCGTGCAGACCGAGGGCGCCAGCAAGGGCGAGCTGCTGGCCCGCATCGAGCGCTTCCTGCGCATCACCGACCAGCAGGGCAAGCGCGCGCTGCTGGTGGTGGACGAAGCGCAGAACCTGAACGAGGGCACGGTCGAGGAACTGCGCATGCTGTCCAACTTCCAGACCGACAGCCAGTGCCTGCTGCAGACCTTCCTGCTCGGCCAGCCGGAATTCCGCGCCACCCTGCACAGCCCCAGCATGCAGCAGCTGCGCCAGCGCGTCACGGCCAGCTACCACCTCGGCCCGATGGACGCCGAGGAAACCCGCGCCTACATCGAGCACCGCCTGCATACCGTCGGCTGGACCGGCGACCCGTCGTTCTCGGACGAGGCCCACGCCGCGATCTACGCCTACAGCGGCGGCATCCCGCGCAAGACCAACACCCTGTGCGACCGCATCCTGCTGATGGGCTACCTGGAGGAGCTGCACGCCTTCGACGCCGCCGCCATCGACACCGTGGTGCGCGACATCGCCGAGGAATTCGAGATCCCCGAAGGCAGCGCGCCGGCCGTGCCCGCGGTGGCAGCGGCGGCCCCGCCGGCGCCGGCGCCCGAGGCCATCGCGGCACCCTCGGTGGACGAGCGCATGACGCGCCTCGAGCACTCGGTGCTGTCGGTGCTGTCCGCGCTCAAGCACATGGTCGGCGGCCCGCGCGGCGCCGTCGCCCAGGGAGACAGCGGCAAATGAGGATGAACGAACCGGCGGCCCTGCCGCGCCAGCGCGCCGGCGGCCGCGTCGTCAATGCCATGACCTGCGACGTCGAGGACTATTTCCAGGTCTCGGCCTTCGCGCCCTTCATTCCGCGCGATTCGTGGCACAGCCGCGAATGCCGGGTCGAGGCCAACATGGACCGCATCCTTGCCCTGTTCGGCGAGGCCGGCATCAAGGCCACCTTCTTCACGCTGGGCTGGATCGGCGAGCGCTATCCGGGCGTGGTGCGCGCCATCGTCGGCCAGGGCCACGAGCTGGCCAGCCACGGCTACGGCCACCTGCGCGCCAGCGACCAGGGCCGCGCCGAATTCGCCCACGACGTGCGCAAGGCCAAACGCCTGCTGGAAGACATCGCGGGCCAGGAAGTGGTGGGCTACCGCGCGCCCAGCTTTTCCATCGGCGAATCCAACCTGTGGGCGCTGGACACGCTGCTGGAAGCCGGCTACCGCTACAGCTCGAGCATCTACCCGATCCGCCACGACCACTACGGCATGCCGGGCGCGCCGCGCTTCGCCTTCCACCCGGCCGGCCCGGACGGACTGCTGGAAGTGCCGATCACCACCGTGCGCCTCATGCAGCGCAACCTGCCGGCCGGCGGCGGCGGCTACTTCCGCCTGCTGCCCTACCCGCTGTCGCGCTGGCTGATGGAGCGCGTCAACCAGGTCGACGACCAGAGCGCCGTCTTCTATTTCCACCCATGGGAGCTCGACCCCGGCCAGCCGCGTCCAGACGGCTTGTCGGCCAAGGCGCGCTTCCGCCACTACCTCAACATCGGCCGGATGGAAGACCGCCTCCGGCAGCTCACGCGCGACTTCGCGTGGGACCGTATGGACCGCATCTTCCTGGACAAGCCATGAACTCAATCGTTGAACTGCCCGCAGCCCGGCGCGCCGCGCCTATCCTGGCCAGCGGACCACAGACCCTGCACCTGATGCAGCCGAACGACCGCGCGCGCTGGGACGCTTTTGTCCGCACCTGCCCCGACGCCACCTTCTTCCACCTGTCCGGCTGGCAGAAGGTGATCGAGGAAGCCTTCGGCATCCGCACCTGGTTCTACTACGTGCAGCAGGACGGCCGCATCCAGGGCGTGCTGCCGCTGGCCGAGATCAGGAGCCGCCTGTTCGGCCATTCGCTCGGCGCCATGCCCTTCTGCGTGTACGGCGGCCCGGCCGCGCTGAACGCGGGCGCGCGGCGCATGCTCGATCTCGCCGCCCACGACCTCGCCGACAAGCTCGGCGTCGGCCACCTCGAATACCGCGGCATGAAGCGCCTGCACCCGACCGACCAGGCCTGGCACACCAAGGAGCTGTACGTCACCTTCCGCAAGGAGATCGGCGCCGACCACGAAGCGAACATGAACGCGATCCCGCGCAAGCAGCGCGCCATGGTGCGCAAGGGGATCAAGCTGGGCCTCACCGGAACCGTCGAAGACAATGTCGACCGCATGTTCGAGGCCTATGCCGCCAGCGTGCACCGCCTCGGCACGCCGGTGTTCCCGAAGAAGTACTTCGCGCTGCTGCAGGAAGTCTTCGACGACGAATGCGAAGTGCGCGTCATCCGCACCGCCCAGGGCGAGCTGGTATCGGCGGTGCTGAGCTTCTACTGGCGCGACGAGGTGGTGCCCTACTACGGCGGCGGCACCGAACTGGCGCGCTCCGTGGCCGGCAACGACTTCATGTACTGGAACCTGATGGAGGCCGCGGCCGAACGCGGCTGCCGCCTGTTCGACTTCGGCCGCAGCAAGCTCGGCACCGGCGCCTACGACTTCAAGAAGAACTGGGGCTTCGAGGCCCAGGCCCTGCCCTACGAGTACAAGCTGTACCGCGCCGCCCGGCTGCCGGATAACAATCCGCTCAATCCCAAATACCAGCTCTTCATCAGGATGTGGAAGAAGCTGCCCCTGCCGCTCGCCAACGCGCTCGGCCCCTGCATCGTCCGCAACCTGGGGTAAGCCATGGAACACAAGGAAGACCTCCTGCTTCTGGTGCACCGGATCCCCTACCCGCCCAACAAGGGCGACAAGATCCGTTCCTACCACCTGCTCAAGCACCTGGCGCAGCGTTACCGCGTGCACCTTGCCACCTTCATCGACGACCCGGACGACTGGCAGCACGTGCCGAAGGTCGAGGAACTGTGCGCCAGCAGCCATTTCGTCAGCCTGAATCCGCTGGCGGCGCGCGTGAAGAGCCTGGGCGCGCTGGTCAAGGGCGGCTCGCTCTCGCTCGACTACTACCGCGACGGCGGCCTGCAGCGCTGGGTCGACCAGACCGTGGCCGGCCTGAACGTCGAGCGCATCCTGGTGTTCTCGTCGGCGATGGCGCAGTACGCCGACAAGTATCCGCAGGCGAAGCGCGTCGTCGATTTCGTCGACGTCGACTCCGACAAGTGGCGCCAGTACGCCGACAAGAAGGGCTGGCCGATGAACTGGCTGTACCGCCACGAGGCGCGCCAGCTGCTGTCCTACGAGCGCCGGGTGGCGCGCGAGTACGACGCCTCGCTGTTCGTGTCCGCGCCCGAGGCCGACCTGTTCCGACGCCTGGCGCCCGAGTGCGGCAGCAAGATCGGCTTCTTCAACAACGGCGTCGACACCGACTACTTCTCGCCCGATCTTGACCACGCCAGCCCGTATGCGGCCGGCGAACGCGCCGTGGTGTTCACCGGCGCCATGGATTACTGGCCCAACGTCGATGCCGTGCAGTGGTTCGCCGAGTCGATCTTCCCGCAGCTGCGGGCACGCTTTGCGGACCTGCGCTTCTACATCGTCGGCGCCCGTCCCACCGCGGCGGTGCAGGCGCTGGCCCGGCATCCGGGCGTGACGGTGACCGGCACCGTGCCCGACGTGCGGCCCTACGTTGCCCACGCCCGGGTCGCGGTGGCGCCGCTGCGCGTGGCGCGCGGCATCCAGAACAAGGTGCTGGAGGCGATGGCGATGGCGACTCCGGTGGTGGTGACGCCGCAGGCGCTGGAGGGCATCGACGCCGAGCCGGGCACCGAACTGGTGCTGGCCGAAGACGAGAACGATTTCGTCGAAGCCGTGTCCGCCCTGCTCTACGTGCCGGCGCATGGCATCGGCAAGGCCGCGCGCGCCAAGGTCGAGCGCCACTACAGCTGGCCGAGCAAGCTGGCCTGCATCGGGGAGCGCCTCGAATGCTGATGAAAGCTCCCCCCGGCGTCATCGGCGTTTCCACGGTCCCCGCCGCGCGCGGCAGCCTGCTGCTGATCGGACTGTGCCTGCTGGCCCCGTTTGCCCTCTACCTGGGCACGGCGCAGTCGATCGTCTCGATCTGGAACAGCTCCGAAACCTTCGCCCACGGCTACGCCATCCTGCCGATCAGCCTGTGGCTGGTGTGGCGCCGCCGCGAAGTGTTCGCGCGGATGGCGCCTGCCCCGTGGTGGCCGGCCCTGCTGCCGCTCGCCCTGTGCGGCGCCGCCTGGCTGCTGGCCAGCAGCGCCGAAGTGCAGGTGGTGCGCCAGTACGCCTTCGTCGCCATGATCCCGCTGTCGGCGCTGGCCCTGCTCGGGCCGCGCCTGGCCGGCGCGCTCGCTTTCCCGCTGATGTTCCTGCTGTTCGCAGTGCCATTCGGCGAAATCTTCGTCAATCCGCTGATCGGCTTCACCGCCGACTTCACCGTGGCCGCGGTGCGCGCGGTCGGCATCCCGGTGCTGCGCAACGGCTCGCGCTTCGAACTGCCGACCGGCAGCTGGTCGGTGGTGGAGGCCTGCAGCGGCATCCGCTACCTGATCTCGTCGGTGACGCTGGGCTGCCTGTACGCCTACCTCACCTACCGCTCGAAGCTGCGGCGCGCCGCCTTCATCGGCCTGTCGGTGGTGGTGCCGGTGATCGCCAACGGCCTGCGCGCCTTCATGATCGTGATGATCGGGCACCTGTCCGGCATGAAGCTGGCGACCGGCGTCGACCACCTGATCTACGGCTGGCTGTTCTTCGGCCTGGTCATGTTCGTCATGTTCTGGATCGGCAGCTACTGGCGCGAGGATGCGGCGCAAGCAGCCACGCCACGCCCCGCCGTGGCGCCGAAGCGGGCCGCATCGGGACGCGTCGCCACCATGGCCGCCGCCGTGCTGGCGCTGTCCTCGGTGTGGCCGGCGTATGGCCACTACGTCGACCGGGCCAATTTCAACCCGCAGCCGGTCCAGCTCCCGCGCATCAAGACCGGCTGGGCGCCGGCGCCGATCTTTACCAACTGGGCGCCGCGCTACGTCGAGCCGGATGCCGGCTTCTCCGGCGCGTGGCAGGCGCGCGGCCTGGAGCCGGTCGGCCTGACGGTCCTGTACTACCGCAACCAGAACGAGGGCCACAAGCTGGTCAGCTCGATCAACCGCCTGACCGATCCCAAGGAAGCCTGGCACGAGACCGGTTCCTCGCTGCGCGGCGAACAGGTGGCGGGCCGCACGCTGCAGGTGCGCGAAACCACGCTGCAGCGCGCCGGCGGCGCGGTGCTGGTGTGGCAGTGGCTGTGGACCGGGGGCGAATACACCGCCAGCGCCTACAAGGGCAAGCTGCTGCAGGCGCGCTCCAAGCTGCTGGCCGAAGGCGACGACGGCGCCGCGCTGATGGTCTACGCACCGCTGGGCGAGCAGCCGGACGCCGCACGCGCGGCGATGCGCGCCTTCCTCGACGACCACCTCGAACCGATCGGCGGCGCACTGCGCGCCGCACAGAGCCGATGAGCAACGACCTGATCGTTCACCTGATCTACAGGCTCGACATCGGAGGCATGGAAAACCTGCTGGTCGAGCGGATCAACCGGATGCCGGCCGGCGCCTATCGGCACGCCGTGGTCACGCTGGCCGGCCACACCGATTTCGCCCGCAAGATCAGCAAGCCCGGGGTGGAGATCCACACGCTCGGCAAGCAGGCCGGCCTGTCGCCGCGCACCCATGCTGACCTGTTCAAGCTGCTGCGCCGCCTGCGTCCCGCCATCCTGCACACCTACAACCTGGCCGGCATCGAATACGCCCCGGCGGCGCTGCTGGCCGGCGTGCCGGTGCGCGTCAACGGCCTGCACGGCCGCGACGGCGCCGATCCCGAGGGCCGCAACTGGAAGCACAAGCTGCTGCGCCGGCTGATGCTGCCCTTCTACGACTGCTGCTACGCCAATTCGCGCGACATGGAGGCCTGGAACCGCGCCGTGATCGGCGTCCCCGGACACAAGAGCTGCCTGCTGAACAACGGCATCGACGCCGAGCGTTTCCGCCCGTTGGCGCAAGGCGAGCAGCGTTTGGAATTCGGGTTCGGCCCCGCCTGCAAGGTGATCGGCACGGTCGGCCGCGTGCAGGACGTGAAGGACCACGCCGCGCTGGTCGATGCCTTCGCCCTGCTGCGCGCGCTGCTGCCGGACATGCCGCTGCGGCTGGCCATCGTCGGCGACGGGCCGCTGCTGGCGCCGTTGCGCGACAAGGTGCGCGCGCTCGGCCTGGCAGGCCTGGTCTGGATGCCGGGCGCGCGGGCCGACATCCCCGACGTCATGCGCGGCTTGGACGTGTACGCGATCTCCTCGATCGCGGAAGGCACGCCCGGCAGCGTGCTGGAAGCGATGGCCAGCGGCCTGCCGGTGGTCGGCACCCGCGTTGGCGGCGTGCCGGATGTGATCGACGACGGCGCCACCGGCCAGCTGGTGCCGCCGCGCGATCCGCAGGCGATGGCCGAGGCGCTCGCACGCTACCTGCGCTCGCCCGGACTGGCGGCGGCCCACGGCATGGCCGGCCGCGCGCGGGTCCTGTCCCATTATTCGATGACGGCCATGGTCGCCAGCTACCAGGCGCTCTACGACCGTCTTCTGGAACGCAAAACCTCATTCAGAAAGAGCATCAAATCATGTGTGGAATAGTCGGCATTTTCGATACCCGCGGCGCACGTCCGATCGATCCGGTGCTGCTCAAGCGGATGAACGAAACCCAGCATCACCGCGGTCCCGACGAGGGCGACATCTATGTGGAACCGGGCCTCGGCTTCGGCCATCGGCGCCTGTCGGTGATCGACCTGGCCAATGGCCTGCAGCCGATGTTCAACGCCGCCGGCGACGTCGGCGTGGTATTCAACGGCGAGATCTACAACTACCGCGAGCTGACCGCCGAGCTGAAGGAACTCGGCTACGTCTTCCGCACCAGCAGCGACACCGAAGTCATCGTCTACGCCTGGGAGGCCTGGGGCGAGGACTGCGTCCACCGCCTGCGCGGCATGTTCGCCATCGCGGTCTGGGACCGCGAGAAGCAGACCATGTTCATGGCGCGCGACCACATGGGAGTCAAGCCCTTCTTCTACGCCCACCTGCCGGACGGGATGTTCATCTTCGGTTCGGAGCTGAAGTCGCTGCGCGCCTATCCCGGCCTGCCGCGCGAGATCGATCCCACCGCCGTCGAGGACTATTTCGCCTTCGGCTACGTGCCGGAACCGAAGACCATCTACGCCGGCGCGTGCAAGCTGGCTCCCGGCTATTGCCTGACGGTGCGCATCGGCCAGCCGGTGCCGGCGCCGCGCCGCTGGTGGGACGTGCCGTTCAGGGAGCACGAGAAGATGACCGAGTCAGACGCCGCCGGCGAACTGGCCTCGCGCGTGCGCGCTGCCGTGAAGAGCCAGCTGAAGGCTGACGTGCCGCTCGGCGCCTTCCTGTCCGGCGGCGTCGACTCGAGCGCGGTGGTGGCGATGATGGCGGGCCTCGACAACCAGCCTGTCAACACCTGCTCGATCGCCTTCAACGACAAGGCCTACGATGAATCGGAGTACGCGGAGGAAGTCGCGCGCCAGTACAAGACCAACCACCATACCGAGACCGTCGACACCGACGACTATGCGCTGCTCGACACCCTGGCCGGCCTGTACGACGAACCCTACGCGGACAGCTCGGCGATCCCGACCTACCGGGTGTGCCAGCTGGCGCGCAAGCGCGTGACGGTGGCGCTGTCCGGCGACGGCGGCGACGAGAACCTGGCCGGCTACCGCCGCTACCGCCTGACCATGGCCGAGGACGCGGTGCGCTCGAAGATCCCGCCGGCCATGCGCCGCAACGTCTTCGGCCCGCTCGGCCGCTACTACCCGAAGGCGGATTGGGCGCCGCGCATGTTCCGCGCCAAGACCACCTTCGAATCGCTGGCGCGCGACCTGGTCGAAGGCTACTTCCACGGCGTGACGATCATGTCGGACGCCATGCGCGAACGCCTGTTCACGCCGGAATTCCGCCAGCGCCTGCAGGGCCACCGGGCGATCGACGTGATGCGCGGCCACGCGGCCAATGCGCCGACCGACGACCCGCTGTCGCTGATCCAGTACCTCGACATGAAAACCTACCTGCCGGGCGACATCCTGACCAAGGTCGACCGCGCCAGCATGGCGCACGCGCTCGAAGTGCGGGTGCCGCTGCTGGACCACGAACTGGTCGAATGGATCTCCGGGCTGTCGTCGTCGATCAAGCTGAAAGGCGGCGAAGGGAAATACATCTTCAAGAAGAGCATGGAACGCTACCTGCCGCACGATATCCTGTATCGCAAGAAGCAGGGTTTCGCGGTGCCGCTGTCGGCCTGGTTCCGCGGACCGCTGCGCCAGCGCGTGCGCGAAGCGCTGCTGGGACCGATCCTGGCGGGCACCGGCATCTTCAACACCGCCTTCCTCGCCGAGATCGTCGAGCAGCACGAATCCGGCCGCCGCGACTACAGCGCGCCGATCTGGTCGACGCTGATGTTCGAGGCTTTCCTGCGCAAGGAGATGGAGGCTGCCTAGGCCCAGGAGAAAGCGTCATTCCCGCGCAGGCGGGAATGACGTGATCAGCTTGCGCGCGCCCTGCGCCCGATTCCCTCATAGTACAGCCCCGCGGCCGCCACCGCCTCGGGCGGATAGATATTCCGTCCATCGAAGACGGCCTTCTCCGCCAGCTCGCGCGCCAGCATGCCGAAGTCCGGCGACTTGAACTCCTTCCACTCGGTGACCAGCACCAGCGCATCCGCGCCGCGCACCGCTTCGCCCGCCGTGGTGGCGATGCGCAGCATGTCGGCGCAGCGCTGCGGCCCATGCTCCGACAGCAGCACGCGCGCCGCCTCCTCGCTCGCCACCGGATCGTAGGCCGCCACCTTGCAGCCGGCCGCGAACAGGCTGCGGATCAGCACCAGGCTGGGCGCCTCGCGCATATCGTCGGTATTCGGCTTGAACGACAGCCCCCAGAGCGCGATCGTGCGCCCGCGCAGCTTGTCGGCGCCACCGAAATGGCGCGCCACCTTCTCGAACAGGACGTTCTTCTGCGCCTCGTTCACCTGCTCGGTCGCGTCCAGCAGGTGCATCGGCCGCGCGTGTTCCTGCGCCGTCTTCACCAGCGCCTTCACGTCCTTCGGGAAGCACGAGCCGCCATAGCCCATGCCTGCGTACAGGAAGTGCGGTCCGATGCGCGGGTCCATGCCCATCCCCAGGCGCACCGCCTCGATGTCCGCGCCCAGCAGCTCGGCCAGGTTTGCCACCTCGTTCATGAAGCTGATGCGGGTCGCCAGCATGGCGTTGCAGGCGTACTTGGTCAGCTCGGCGCTGCGCACGTCCATCTGCACCAGCTTCTCGTGGTTGCGGTTGAACGGCGTGTACAGCTGGCGCATCAGCTGCATCGCCTGCGCGCTGTCGCTGTCGCTGCCGATCACGATGCGGTCCGGCCGCGTGAAGTCCTCGATCGCCGCGCCCTCCTTCAGGAATTCGGGATTGCTGACCACGGCGAAGTCGATCCGCGCGCCGCGCGCATCCAGTTCGTCCTGGATCGCGGCGCGCACCCTGTCGGCGGTGCCCACCGGGACGGTCGACTTGTCGACCACGACCACCGGGCGCGTGATGCGCCGGCCGATGCTGCGCGCGGCCGCCAGGATGTGGCTCAGGTCCGCGCTGCCGTCCTCGTCGGGCGGGGTGCCGACGGCCAGGAAGACGACTTCGGCATGCTCAATTGCAACATCGTAACTGGTGGAAAACGTCAAACGCCCGGCCTGGGCATTGCGCGCCACCAGGGCATCCAGCCCCGGCTCATGGATGGGGATGCGGCCGGCCTTGAGCATGCCGATCTTGCGTTCGTCGACGTCGAGGCACAACACGGAATTGCCCACGTCGGCGAAACAGGCGCCGGAAACGAGGCCCACGTAACCGGTGCCGATGATGGTGATTTTCATAGAGGCTTTGCGTGAAAAAGACAGGGTGGCCCGGCGCCTTCGCACCGGCATGAAAATTGTTTCAAGTGCAAGACTAACAGCCGAGTCAGGGCGCTTGCAAATGAGACAACTTCAATCGTGCGCACGTTCTTCATTGAGGAAATTTTGACAATTGTTGCTCGCACGAAACCGTGCTACACGAATAATTTTTTTCCGATAGGATCATTCCGAAAGTTCACAAATGTCATCCCGGCAAGCTTAGAAATGCGACTGCTCACCTTCTCAACGCTGTACCCGAACGCGGCCCAGCCCAACCACGGATTGTTCGTCGAAACGCGGCTGCGTCACCTCGTCGCCGCCGGCCAGGCACAGTCGCGGGTGGTGGCGCCGGTGCCGTGGTTTCCGTTTCCGCAGGAGCGGTTCGGGCACTACGGCCGACTGGCGCGGGTGCCGGCCAGCGAGGTCCGATCGGGCCTGCGGATCGATCATCCGCGCTACCTGGCGCTGCCCAGGATCGGCATGAACGTGTCGCCGATGCTGATGGCGCAGGCGGTCAAGCCGGCCATCGGCCGCCTCATCGACAGCGGCTACGATTTCGATGCCATCGACGCCCACTACTTCTATCCGGACGGCGTGGCCGCGGTCATGCTGGGCCAGTACTTCAACAAGCCGGTGGTGGTGACGGCGCGCGGCAGCGACATCAACCTGCTGCCGCAATTCGCGCTGCCGCGCCGGATGATCCTGTGGGCCGCCGAGCGCGCGCGCGCCGTCATCACGGTCTGCAATTACCTGAAGGACGAGATGGTGCGGCTCGGCGTGCAAGCCGACCGCATCACCCCGCTGCGCAACGGCGTCGACCTCGAGCGCTTCGCGCCGATGGAGCGCGCCGCCGTGCGCGACGCCCTCGGCTTTCATGGCTTCACCCTGCTGTCGGTCGGCCAGCTGGTGCCGCACAAGGGCCACGACATCGCGATCAAGGCGCTCACCCTGCTCAAGGATGCGTCGCTGGTGGTGGTGGGCCAGGGCCCGGACCACGGCCGCCTGGCGGCGCTGGCGCGCGAGCTGGGCGTGGCCGGCCGCGTGCGCCTGGCCGGTCCGGTGCCGCAGACCGAACTTCGCAATTACTACAGCGCGGCCGACCTGATGGTGCTCGCGTCCAGCCGCGAAGGCTGGGCCAACGTGCTGCTCGAATCGATGGCCTGCGGAACTCCGGTGGTCGCCAGCAGCGTGTGCGGCACGCCGGAAGTGGTGGCCGCGCCCGAAGCGGGGCGCCTGCTGGCCGACCGCACCCCCGAGAGCCTGGCCCACGCCGTCAGGCTGCTGCGCTCCCACTCCCCCGACCGCGCGGACACCCGCCGCTACGCCGAGCGCTTCGACTGGGGCCACACGACACAGGGACAGATCGACCTGTTCCGCCACATATTGATGGAGCGAGCCTGATGCGCATCCTGTACCACCACCGTACCCGTTCCAAGGACGGCCAGTTCGTCCACATCGAAGAGATGATCGACGCGCTGCGCGCGCAGGGCCACGAAGTGATCGTCGCCGCGCCGCCCGCCATGGAGCAGGAATCCTTCGGCGCCGACGCCGGCGCGGTCGCGCTGCTCAAGCGCTGGCTGCCGAAATGGTTCTACGAGCTGGCCGAGCTGTCGTATTCGCTGGTGGCTTACCGCCGCCTTTCGAAAGCCATCGGGCAGCACCGGCCGGACTGCATCTACGAGCGCTACAACCTGTTCCTGCCGGCCGGGATCTGGGCCGCGCGCAAGCACAAGCTGCCCCTGCTCCTCGAGATCAACGCGCCGATCCTGGAAGAGCGCAGCCGCTACGACGGCCTCTCGCTCAAGCGCCTGGCGCGCTGGTCGCAAGCCTATGCCTGGCGACGCGCCGACATGGTGCTGCCGGTGACGCGGGTTCTGGGGGATATCGTGGCGTCCTACGGCGTGGACCGGCGCCGCATCGCGGTTATCCCGAACGGCATCAACGGCGAGCGCTTCGGCGGCGCGCCGGATACCGAAGCGGCCAAGCGCGCGCTCGGGCTGGACGGGCAGCTGGTGCTGGGCTTCACCGGCTTCGTGCGCGACTGGCACGGCCTGGACAAGGTGCTCGACCTGATCGCCGGCGACCCGCCGCATGCGCGGCGCCACCTGATGGTGGTGGGCGACGGCCCGGCGCGCGCCGGCCTCGAACGCCAGGCGCGCGCGCTGGGCATCGACAGCCGCGTCACCTTCACCGGCATCGTCGGCCGCGACGACCTCGCCCGCTACGTCGCCCCGTTCGACATCGCGCTGCAGC
>JAEWEK010000173.1 GCA_023389425.1 Pseudomonadota bacterium
CAATGGCGCGTGGCTGACCTGGCCGGGCGGGCTGTCGCCTGTGGCGCAGGCGATGGCCGAGCGGTCGGCGGCGTCGCGCAGGCCCGGCACGGCGGTATCGTTGAAGCGGACCGCGGATGGCGTCGAGGCGCTGTGCTTCACGCTGGAGGGCGGCGTCGCGAAGACCTACACGGTCAAGGCGCGCAAGGCGATTTGCGCGATGCCGCTGTACGTCGCGGCGCGCGTGGTGGAGCGGATCGCCGACTACGGCTTCGATCCCAAGCGGCACATGCCGAGCTACGCGCCGTGGATGGTGTCGAACTTCCTGATGAAGGACTTCCCGGCGGAGCAGCCCTACATGCCGCTGTGCTGGGACAACGTGGTGTATGACGAGCCGGGGCTGGGCTATGTGGTGTCCACCCACCAGGACATCCGTGTCGCGCCGCCTGAAAAAACGGTGTTCACGTCCTATGTCGCGCTGTCGGACCGGACACCGGACGAGGCGCGCAAGTGGCTGATGAAGGCGACGCCGGACGAGCTGGTGGAGATGGCGAGCCGCGATCTGAAGACGGCGTACGGCTGGAAGTTTGCGCCTTGCGTGGAGCGGGTCGATATCACGCTGCGGGGGCACGCGATGGCGGCGCCGTTGCCGGGCTTCCGCTCAAATGCAGGCCTGCTGGCGCTGCGCGAGGCGGACGGGCCTATCCTGTTTGCGCATGCGGATTTGTCGGGCTTCTCGGTGTTCGAGGAAGCCGCGTGGTGGGGTATCCAGGCGGCGCAGCGGGCGATGGCTTAGACAAACCGTCGTTCCCGCGCAGGCGGGAACCCATGGACCGTTTGCGCGGTGGAGCGATGCAAACTCAGCATGGGTCCCCGCCTGCGCGCGGGGACGACGGGAGCTTAGTGGTGATGCTGATGATGCGCGTGATGCGGCGGCTCGCCCGGCATATCGAGCAGCGCCGCTTCGAACAAGCCCCGCTCATGCTCCACGATCGTATTCACCTTCCTCTCATCCAGCCCGATCGATTCCAGCACGAACGCCGACAGCTGCAAGCTCGCTTCCAGCGTCTCCGGCACGACCACGGTCGCGCCAGCCATCTTCAAGGCGCGCGCATGCTTCTCGTCGCGCGAGCGGACGAACAGCCGCACATGCGGAAACTCGCGCCGGATCCCGCGCACCGCCTGCAGCGCCGATCCCGGATGATCCATGGTCAGCACGATCGCCGGCGACTCCTCCGCATGCACGCGCTTGAGCAGCTCGGGCCGCGCCGCATTGCCGAAATAGACCGGCACGCCTTGCGAATGCAGGCGCGACACCTCCTTGGCATTGTTCTCGAAAGCGACGTAAGCGATGCCCTGTTCCGCGAGCAGCTTGGCCAGCTGCTGCCCCACGCGCCCGAAGCCGGCGATGATGATGCGGCCGCGCTCCGATTCCATCGCGTGCTCGTCCACCTTGGCCGCGTGTTCACGCTGCGTCGATTCCCAGCGCTCGCCGATCGAACGCCCCAGGCGTGCCAGCAGCGGCGTGATGAACAGCGACAGGCCCACCGCCAGCATCACGCGGCCGCCGAGCGCCGGGTCCAGCAGCCTGGAGCTGATCGCATAGCCGATCACGATGAACGCAAACTCGCCGCCCTGGCCGAGCAGCAGGCCGCCCTCGATCGAGCGCGCCCACGGCAGGCGTCCGGCGCGGAAGATCAGCGTCACCACCGCCGTCTTGACGAGCACCAGCCCCAGCACGGCGCCCGCGAGCCACAGCGGCGCGCTGGCGATCTGGCGCGCGTCCATGTTCATGCCGACGCTCATGAAGAACAGGCCCATGAGCAGTCCCTTGAACGGCTCGACCATCAATTCGACTTCGTGCTTGAACTCGGTCTCGGCCAGCAGCACGCCGGCGATCAGCGCGCCCAGCGCCATCGACAGCCCGAACATCGCGGATAAACTGGCGATGCCGAAGGCCGACAGCAGGATCAGCGCCATGAACACGTCCGGCTGGCGGTGCCGCGCGAAGGCACGGAACAGCGGGTGGATGACGCGGCCACCGGCCACGTAGATCAGCGTGATCGCGATCGCGGCCTTGAGCATCGCGCCCAGCGCGGCCATCAGCACGCCGTCGGTGCCGCCGCTTTTCAGTGCGCCGATCAGGATCAGGATCGGCACCACGGCCAGGTCCTGCAGCATCAGCACCGCGAACGCGGCCTGGCCGACGCGGGTGCCGGTGGCCTGCTGGTCGCTGAGCAGTTGCATGACAACGGCGGTGGAAGACAGCGACAGCACGAGGCCGAGGATCATCGCCGGCGCCAGCGGCTGGCCGAGCAGCATTGCCGCGCCGCCGATCAGCACCGCGCTGGCCGCCACCTGCGCGGTGCCGGCGCCGAACACCCAGCGGCGCATCGCCCACAGGCGCGCGGCGGACAGTTCGAGGCCGATCATGAACATCAGGAACAGCACGCCGATTTCGGCCAGCATCGACACGCCTTCGCCGCTGGGGAAGGTGAGGTAGCCGAGCAGCGGCACCTGCGGCGCCAGCAAGCCGAGGCCGTAGGGACCGACCAGCGCGCCCACCGCGAGGAAGCCGAGCACCTGGTTGATGCGCAGGCGCTGCAGCGTCGGTATCAGGATGCCCGCCAGGGTAAGGAACAATAGGATTTCGCGGATGAAGGGGAACGCGTGTTGCTCTTGCACTGGGTCGGGCCTTTATGGTCGGGTGATTCGTGATGTCATTTTATAACGGCCGCTTGCGGGCTCCGCGTTTTGCGCCTGCGCGCTACACTGGCCCGTCCACGTAGCCTTGTCAGAATGAGGAGGAAAGCGAATGCAAACCACATGGGTACTGGCGGCCGACTCAAGCCGCGCGCGCATTTTCGAGCTGTCGGCGAGCGACGGCCATTTGCAGGAAATCGAGGACATGACGAATCCGGAAGGCCGGATGATGGACCGCGATATCAATGCCGAACCCAAGACCCGTTTCGTCGGCGGCGGCAAGAGTTCGCTGATGGGGCACACCGACCAGCGGACCGAGGAGCCGAAGCAACATGCGGCCGAGCTGTTCAGCAAGCAGGTGGCGCACTGGCTGGACGATGCGCGCAACGAGCACAAGTTCGACAAGCTGTGCGTGGTCGCGCCGCCGCACATGCTCGGGCTGCTGCGCGAAAACCTGAGTAAGGAAGTGCAGAAGATGGTGGAGGAAGAAATCCCCAAGGATATTGCGCAGATGAAGGAGCGGGAGAT
>JAEWEK010000177.1 GCA_023389425.1 Pseudomonadota bacterium
TTCCCAACCTGTGGATATGCGACGGCTCGCTGTTCCCGACCTGTGGCGGCGTCAATCCCTCGCTGACGATCCAGGCGCTGGCCTGCCGCATGGGCGACCGCATCCGCCACCTCACCAGCCGCGGCGAACTGTAGAGGAGGAAACATGAGCACCCCGATCTCCAGCATCTTCGACCTCGAAGCGCGTGCCCGCGAGCGCCTGCCCAGCGTCATTTTCGACTACGTGCATGGCGGCGCCGGCATGGAGCTGACCCTGCAGCGCAACCAGGACGACCTGTGCGCGCTGGCCCTGCGCCAACACGATATGCGCGACGTGTCGCACCGGAACATGAGCGTGAAGATGGTCGGCGAGCCGGCCACGATCCCTCTCGCGATCGGCCCCACCGGCCTCGCCGGCCTGACCTGGGCCAATGGCGAAGTGGAAGCGGCCAAGGCGGCCGAGCATTACGGCGTGCCGTTCTGTCTTTCCACCATGTCGATCTGTTCGATCGAAGACGTGGCCGAAGCGACCAGCCGTCCGTTCTGGTTCCAGCTGTACCTGATGAAAGAGCACAAGGTCAATGAAAGCCTGGTCAAGCGCGCGCATGACGCCGGCTGCAGCGCGCTAATCCTGACGCTGGACTTGCACGTGCAGGGCAAGCGCTGGGCCGACGCCAGGAACGGCCTGTCGGTGCCGCCGCGCCTGAACCTGCACAACACCTGGGACATCCTGTCGCACCCGCGCTGGCTGGTCAGCATGGCCAGGAGCAAGCGCCGCACCTTCGGCAACCTGCAGGGCGAGCTGAAGCAATCGAAGAACCTGTCCGCTCTGACGCAATGGATCGAGTCGCAGTTCGATCCCTCGTTCGACCTGGACACGGTCAAGTGGGTGCGCAAGATCTGGGACCGCAAGCTGATCCTCAAGGGCATCATGCATGTGGACGACGCCCGGCTCGCGGTCGACATCGGCGCCGACGCGATCATCGTCTCCAACCATGGCGGGCGCCAGCTGGATGGCGCGCCTTCATCGATCTCGGTGTTGCCGGAAATCGCGGAAGCGGTGGGCGACCGCATCGAAGTGTTCTTCGACGGCGGCATCCGCACCGGCGGCGACATCGTCAAGGCGATGGGCTACGGCGCGCACGCCTGTCTGTCCGGCCGTGCCTGGCTGTACGGGCTGGCCGCGGAAGGGCAGGCCGGCGTGCTGTGCGCGCTGCACCTGTTGGAAGAAGAGCTGAGCGACTGCATGGCGCTCACCGGCCTTGACGACGTGGCCCACATCGACCCCGGCGTGGTGACGGCGCAGCCAGCGCTGCGACCGCCGGGAAGGCCGGGCGCCAGCGGGCCGGCGGCGCAGCTGCAGGGCGCTTATCGGTAAGTTGTCCAAGATCAGTGGTGCGCCTCGAGCCGTCCAGCCCGTCGATGTTCACCAGCGGCCCCTTGGTCTTGCTGTTGTACCGGAACCGGACCCGCCGGGTGCTCCAGCGGGAATAGCCGCGGCAGCGGCACTTGTACCTTCGCGCCAGAACTTTCCCGTAGCGTTCGGTCTAACGAGCTTTGGCGGCCACAACAAGTGTGCTGAAACGACGCCGACATGGTGTATCGCCAAGGGATACAATCATGATCAAAAGCTTCGCGCACAAGGGATTGGAGCATTTTTATCGCCAGGGAAGCAGAGCGGGAATCCAGCCAAATCATGCCACCAAGCTCAGGCGTCAGCTCACGGCGCTGGATGGTACATCGGACCTCGCGGTTCTGGACGTACCCGGATGGCACCTACACCGCTTGATCGGCTCAAGGGCTGGCTACTGGTCGATCAGGGTGAGCGGCAATTGGCGACTCATTTTCGTTTTCAGCGATGGTAATGCGAGCTTCGTCGATTACGTTGACTATCACTAAAGGACTGATATGACACGAATGTACAACCCCGCTCATCCCGGTGAGATATTGAAAGAGGACGTGCTGCCTGGTCTGGGACTGACGGTCACGGAGGCCGCTGCTCAGCTGGGCGTCTCTCGGGTCGCACTGTCGCGTGTCCTCAATTGCCGAGCTGCCATCAGTGCCGAGCTTGCGATCAGACTGGCTCAGTGGTTGGGAGGAAATGCAGAGTCGTGGCTGCAGATGCAATTGCAGCACGATTTATGGAATGCGGAGCGCGAGACCACGGCCAATGTCCGTCCTGCAAAGCGCGTCCAAGCGGCATAGAACCAAGCAGCCCAAAAGAAAAAATGGCCGCCGATGCTAAAGCGGCGGCCATTTTGGGAATTCTGGGGTGGCTGATGGGACTCGAACCCACGACGACAGGAATCACAATCCTGGACTCTACCAACTGAGCTACAGCCACCACTGGTTTTGCTTTTGTCCTTCACGGTGTGCGGGACAGCTCGAGATTATACAAAGAAGTGGCGAGTCAGGCAAATTTAAATGTGCCGATGGCTCAACCGTATCTCCTGCACGGGCGGTGCGATCCCGAGCAGGTTGGAGAATGCCGCGGAGAGCGCCGTGTCGCTTGCGGTGGTGAAGCCAGTGACGCTGCCGCTTCCCTCGTTCCGCAAGGTCCGCGCCGCCGCCAGCAGGCGCGCAAGCTGGCGCGCCACCGCGTCGCCGGTGTCTACCAGCGTGACCTGCCGGTCCGTCGCCTGCGCGATGACGCGCTCGATCGAGGCCTGCACCAGCGGGTAGTGGGTGCAGCCCAGCACCAGCGTGTCCGCACCCTCGGCCAGCAGCGGGGCGATGTAGCGGGCCAGCATGGCGCTCGTCGCGTCGGAATCGAGTTCGCCCAGTTCGATCTGGTCGGCCAGGCCGATGCAGGGCTGCAGCAGGAAGCGCGCGCCCGTTGCTTCGCTGATCTGGTCGCGCAGTTGCAGGAACTTGTCGCCACCCAGCGTGGCGTCGGTCGCCAGCACGCCGATCTTGCCGTTGCGGCTCGCCGCCGCTGCCGGTTTCAGTCCGGGTTCCACACCGACGATCGGCAGACCGGGATAGCGCTCGCGCAGCAGGGCGATGGCCGCCACGGTCGCCGTATTGCAGGCGACGACCAGCGCCTTGGCGCCCCGTTCGAGCAGGAAGGCTGCCACGGCCAGCACGCGCTCGCCCAGCACGTCCTCGGACTTGTCGCCATAGGGCGCGAAACCGGAGTCGGCGAAGTAGAGAAGATGCTCGTGCGGCAGTTGGGAGCGGATGTGGCGCAGCACCGAGAGGCCGCCCACGCCCGAGTCGAAGATGCCCACCGGAGCATCGGCGGACGATGGGGCGAGATTCATGCTGGCATGGTAGCGCCCATCCTTGACCTCGGCAAGCCGCATGTATATAGAAAAAATCTTCTACTTTGCGCCGATCGATGCTATCGTTCGCTGTCCATACATTCAGGGAAAGCATATATGCATCAAGTACTTAGGCCGGTACGCTTGATGGCCGCGGCGCTGCTCGCAGGCGTCGCCGCGGGCGCCCACGCCGATCGTGTCGACGATTACATCGCACGCCAGATGGCGATCAACCATGTGCCAGGTGCCGCGGTGGCGATCGTCCGCGATGGCAAGATCGTCAAGATGAAGGGCTACGGCCAGGCCAACCTCGAGTGGCGCCAGCCGGTGACGGCGGATACCGCCTTCCAGCTTGCGTCTTCCACCAAGCCCCTCACCGGCATGCTGATGATGCGCCTGCAGGAAGAGGGCAAGCTGAAGCTGACCGACAGCCTCGCGAAGTACATCGCCGATGCGCCCGAAAGCTGGCGCGCGATCACGCTGCGCCAGCTGGTCGACCATTCGTCCGGTATTTCCGACAACATCCCCGGTGCCGGCAAGACGCTGGACGAATTCGTCGCGGCGGCCAAGGACAAGCCGCTGGCCCACGTGCCCGGCGCCAGCGCGGAATACGGCATCGCCGGCTACATCGTGCTGTCCAAGGTGATCGAAGTGGCGAGCGGCATGCCGTACACGCAGGCGCTCCGGCACTACGTAACCGGCCCGCTCGGCATGCATGCGGACTTCGAGCACAGCACCGGCAGCGCGGACATGCGCGGCTTCGAGGTCGTGCCGCAGCGCGCCGGCATCTACGAATGGACGGACACGCGCTACAAGAACGCCAACTTCCACTACGGTCCCTTGAGTTACGACGCCGGCGGCCTGCTGGCGTCGGCAACGGACCTGGCCAAACTGTCGATCGCGCTGGATGGCGGCAAATTCCTGCGCCGGGAATCGGTGGCCGAAATGTGGCGGCCTGAGCGGCTCGGCAACGGCGAGGTGAACGGCTTCGGCGCAGGCTGGGTGGTCCGCGAGATCAACGGCCGCAAGACGGTCGGGCATTCGGGCGGGCCGGCGCTGGCGGACATCCTGCGCTATCCGGACGAGCGCATGACATTCATCGTGCTGACCAACGGCAAGAGCTTGTACCCCTACCTGGCGCAGGGCGTGTCGGAGCTGTACCTGCCGCCGGTGGCGGCCCCGATGCCGCAGGGAATAGCGGACGTGATGCCGCAGGCAACGGCCGCGATGCGCAAGACGATTGCCGACGGCGTGGCGGGACGCGTCGACGAAGAGCTGTTCAGCGATGAGGCGCGCAAGGAGTTCGTGCCGGATTACCGGACATTCCTGCTGCCGTTCTTGCGGTCCTTGCCGCGGTTGGATGAGCTGGTGCTGGTGTCGGAGAAGACGACAGATGATGGCTTGCAGCGGCGCTACCGGGCGCGCCACGGGAAGAAGGATGTGACGTGGCAGGTGGATGTGGACAAGGAAGGGAAGCTGCTGGGGTTTGGGCCGAAGTAGCCGCTGCCCTAAAAAACCGTCGTCCCCGCGCAGGCGGGGACCCATGCTGAGCTGGCAGGCCTGCGGCGTAAAATTGCGGCAGCGCCTGCGGTCTATGGGTCCCCGCCTGCGCGGGGACGACGTTTTAACGCCAGTGCTTACGCCACCGTCACCGGAATGTTCTTCAGGGACTCAATCTTCGCCGCCCATTCCTTCGGCCCGGTCTGGTGCACCGAGGTACCGGTCGCATCCACCGCCACGGTCACCGGCATATCCTTGACCTCGAACTCGTAGATCGCTTCCATGCCCAGGTCCGCGAAGCCGACCACCTTGGCCGACTTGATCGCCTTCGACACCAGGTAAGCCGAGCCGCCCACCGCCATCAGGTAGGCCGACTTGTGCTTCTGGATCGACTCGATCGCCACCGGGCCGCGCTCGGCCTTGCCGATCATCGAGATCAGGCCGGTCTTCTCCAGCATCATGTCGGTGAACTTGTCCATGCGGGTCGCGGTCGTCGGGCCGGCCGGGCCGACCACTTCGTCGCGCACCGGATCGACCGGGCCGACGTAGTAGATCACGCGGTTGGTGAAGTCCACCGGCAGCGGCTCGCCCTTGGCCAGCATGTCCTGGATGCGCTTGTGCGCGGCGTCGCGGCCGGTCAGCATCTTGCCGTTCAGGAGCAGGGTCTGGCCCGGCTTCCACGATGCCACTTCCTCTTTCGTCAGCGTGTCCAGATTGACGCGCTGCGATTTCTCGGTGTCCGGCGCCCAGTGCACGTCCGGCCAGGTCGACAGCGCCGGCGGTTCGATGTAGGCCGGGCCGGAACCATCCAGCACGAAATGGGCGTGGCGGGTGGCGGCGCAGTTCGGGATCATCGCCACCGGCTTCGATGCCGCGTGGGTCGGGTACATATTGATCTTCACGTCCAGCACGGTCGTCAGGCCGCCCAGGCCCTGCGCGCCGATGCCCAGCGCGTTGATCTTGTCGCACAGCTCGATGCGCAGCTCTTCCAGTTTGTTCTGCGGGCCACGCTGCTTGAGCTCGTACATGTCGATGTCTTCCATCAGCGACTCTTTCGCCATCAGCATCGCCTTCTCGGCCGAGCCGCCGATGCCGATGCCCAGCATGCCCGGCGGGCACCAGCCGGCGCCCATCAGCGGCACGGTCTTCAGCACCCAGTCGACCAGCGAGTCGGACGGGTTGAGCATCACGAACTTGGTCTTGTTCTCGGAACCGCCGCCCTTGGCCGCGACCATGACGTCGACGGTATCGCCCGGCACCAGTTCCATGTGCACCACGGCCGGGGTGTTGTCCTTGGTGTTCTTGCGCTCGAAGTGCGGGTCGGCCACGATCGAGGCGCGCAGCTTGTTGTCCGGATGGCCGTAGGCCTGGCGCACGCCTTCGTTGACGGCGTCGGTGATCGAGCCGGCGCCAAAGCCTTCAAAGCGCACGTTCATGCCGATCTTGAGGAAGACGTTGACGATGCCGGTGTCCTGGCAGATCGGGCGTTTGCCTTCGGCGCACATGCGCGAGTTGGTCAGGATCTGCGCGATCGCGTCCTTGGCCGCCGGGCTCTGCTCCAGTTCGTAGGCGCGCGCCAGGTGGGCGATGTAGTCGGCCGGGTGGTAGTAGCTGATGTATTGCAGCGCGGCGGCGACCGATTCGATCAGGTCTTCCTGCTTGATGACTGTCATGGGTGATTCTCGCTGTGGAATGATAATGCGTGAGGATGATGCATGGGTCAGCCCAACATTTTACACCCGCTCGCGCTCGCGGGCATGGGCCCCCGGCAAGGCCGAAGGGTTGGTAAAATCACAGCACCACCGGATGTTGCATGGGCTGTAAGGGCTCAGTAAGCGTGTCCGCTTAAGGTGTCCGGAAAAATTACTACTCATGGAGACTAGCATGGCCGAAAACGAGACCGTCCAGGAACAGGGCTTGCACGAGCACCGTATCTTCAACCCGCCGGCCGCCTTCGCCGCCAACGCCGCCGTGTCCGGCATGGCCGCCTACGACAAGCTGTGCGCCGAGGCCGCCGCCGACTACGAAGGCTTCTGGGCCCGCCTGGCGCGCGAGAGCCTGTCCTGGCACAAGCCCTTCACCAAGGTGCTGGACGAAAGCAACGCCCCGTTCTACACCTGGTTCGAGGATGGCGAGCTGAACGCTTCCTACAACTGCCTCGACCGCAACCTCGCCAACGGCAACGCCGACAAGACCGCCATCATCTTCGAGGCCGACGACGGCAAGGTCACCACCGCCACCTACCGCCAGCTGTATGAGCGTGTCTGCAAGTTCGCCAACGGCCTCAAGTCGCGCGGCATTCGCAAGGGCGACCGCGGCGTCATCTACATGCCGATGTCGATCGAAGGCATCGCCGCCATGCAGGCCTGCGCCCGCATCGGCGCCACCCACTCGGTAGTGTTCGGCGGCTTCTCGGCCAAGTCGCTGCAGGAGCGCATCATCGACGCCGGCGCCGTGGCCGTCATCACCGCGGACGAGCAAATGCGCGGCGGCAAACCGCTGCCCCTGAAGAACATCGTCGACGAGGCGCTGGCGCTGGGCGGCTGCGATACCGTGCGCGACGTCATCGTCTACAAGCGCACCGGCGGCGCCATCAATTTCCAGCAGGGCCGCGACCTGTGGCTGCACGACCTCGTGGACGGCCAGGCCACCGACTGCGAGCCGGAGTGGGTCGGCGCCGAGCATCCCCTGTTCATCCTCTACACCTCGGGATCGACCGGCACGCCGAAGGGTGTGCAGCACGCCACCGGCGGCTACCTGCTGTGGGCCGCGCAGACCATGAAGTGGACCTTCGACATCAAGCCGACCGACGTGTTCTGGTGCACCGCCGACATCGGCTGGGTCACCGGCCATACCTACATCACCTACGGCCCGCTGGCCGTGGGCGCGACCCAGGTCGTGTTCGAAGGCATCCCGACCTTCCCGCACGCCGGCCGCTTCTGGGAAACCATCGGCAAGCACAAGGTCACCATCTTCTACACCGCGCCGTCCGCGTTCCGTTCCCTGATCAAGATGTCCAACTCGGACGAGGCCGTGCATCCGAAGAACTTCGACCTGTCCTCGCTGCGCCTGCTGGGCTCGGTGGGCGAGCCGATCAATCCGGAAGCGTGGATGTGGTACTACCGCAATGTCGGCCGCGAGAACTGCCCGATCGTCGATACCTTCTGGCAGACCGAGACCGGCGGCCACATGATCACGCCGCTGCCGGGCGCGACGCCGATGGTGCCGGGTTCCTGCACCTTGCCGCTGCCGGGCATCATGGCCGCCATCGTCGACGAGGCCGGCCACGACGTGCCGAACGGGCAGGGCGGCATCCTCGTGGTCAAGCGCCCATGGCCGTCGATGCTGCGCACCATCTGGGGCAATCCGGCGCGCTTCAAGAGCGGCTACTTCCCGGATGAGCTGGGCGGCAAGTACTACCTGGCCGGCGACGGCGCCATCCGCAACAAGGACAGCGGCTACTTCACCATTACCGGCCGCATCGACGACGTGCTGAACGTGTCCGGCCACCGCATGGGCACCATGGAGATCGAATCGGCGCTGGTGGCCAACCCGCTGGTGGCCGAGGCCGCCGTGGTCGGCAAGCCGGACGAGACCACCGGCGAAGCCATTTGCGCCTTCGTCGTGCTCAAGCAGGCGCGCCCCTCGGGCGAGGAAGCGAAGCGGATCGCCGTCGAGCTGCGCAACTGGGTCGCCAAGGAAATCGGCCCGATCGCCAAGCCCAAGGAAATCCGCTTCGGCGACAACCTGCCCAAGACCCGCTCCGGCAAGATCATGCGCCGCCTGCTGCGCGTGCTGGCCAAGGGCGAGGAGATCACCCAGGACGTGTCGACGCTGGAAAATCCGGCCATCCTGGAGCAGCTCAAGCAGAGCGCCTGAGCGCGCTTGCCATCAAGAAAGCCGCCGTCACTGGCGGCTTTTTTTACGGAAACAGGTAAACGTTGAACCTTACGGTGGAGTGACCGCGAGACGATTTTTTGTGCATAAACGGGGTTACAATTCCTGAAAAGAAGGGATGTCCTCGGGGGAGAGACTTATCGTGTCCAGTGCTATCGCACAGGCAATTCTTGCGCTCGTCGCCACCGCCGCCGTCGTGCTGGCCCTGCTGCAGGCGCGGCGCCTGCGCCAGGCCCGCGCCGAGGTCGCGGCCGTCCGGGCCGAGCTGCAGGAAATGGAGGTGGCATACGACCAGGCCCCGCTCGGCATGACCGTGCTCGACCGGGGCCTTTGCTACGTCCGCACCAACCGCATGCTGGCCGAACAGAACGGCTTGTCCGCGCACGAGCATATCGGCAAGCACATCAGCGAAGTGGTGCCCGAGGTGGCCGCCAAGGCCGAGCCGATTTTCCTGGAAGTGATGCGCTCGGGCGTGCCGCTGATCGGCGTCGAATTCGAAGCCACCACCAACGCCCATCCCACCGAAACCCGGGCCTTCCGCGAAAGCGTGTATCCGGTGCGCGACCGCCACGGCCTGATCGTCGGCTTGTCGGTGGCGATCGAGGACGTGACCGAGACCCGGCGCCTGCTGAGCGCCCTGCATGACAGCGAGCAGCGCGAACGGATGCGCGCCACCGAGCTGCAAAGCGTGATGGACGCCACCCCCGCCGCCGTCTTCATCGCCCACGACCGCGCCTGCCTGAACGTCAGTTCGAACGCGGAAACCGTGCGCCTGCTGCGCCTGAGCGAGCAGGAGAGCCCGTCGCTGAGCGGCCCCGGGCCCCACAGCTACGC
>JAEWEK010000183.1 GCA_023389425.1 Pseudomonadota bacterium
TTTTTCGCCGATGACGGCCACGCGCCGCGCGCCGGCGTTGTCCGAGTCGCTGATGAAGCGCCCCAGCCGCGCGTAGCGCTGGTTGACTTCCTGGTAGCTGGCGGTGCTGGCCATCACCTGCGCCACCGCCGACAGCCCGGTGTAGCGCACTTCCGAAAAGCCGGGCGAGAAAACCGGCGACAGTTCGCTGATGTCGTCCACGTGCACGCGCAGGTGTTCGACGTCGTCAAAGCGCAGGTAGTTGATCTTGCCGCGCATGGCATCCTTGAACTCGAAATGCGCCTTCACCGTCAGGCCGTTGCCGCCGAGTCCGGAGAACTGGTCGCTGACGCTTTTCGACAGTCCCTGGATCAGCGAGACCACCGTGATGACCGAGGCCACGCCGATCACGATGCCGAGCGAGGTGAGGAAGCTGCGCAGCCGGTGCGCGCGGATCGATGCCAGCGCCGAGCGCAGGCTTTCCAGGAACAGGGTCATGCCGCCGCTCCCGACACCGCCGTATCGGACATCACCTGGCCGTCGCGCAGGCGCACCACGCGCCCGCACTGCTCGGCGATCTCCGGTTCGTGCGTGACGATGACCACGGTCTGGCCGCCGGCGTGCAGTTCGCGGATCAATCCCATGATCTCCTCGCTGGTGGAGGAGTCGAGATTCCCGGTCGGCTCGTCGGCCAGCAGGATGGACGGATTGCCGACCAGCGCGCGGGCGATCGCCACGCGCTGCCGCTGGCCTCCCGACAGCTCGTTGGGCCGATGGTGCTTGCGCGGGCCGAGGCCGACGCGGTCGAGCGCCTGCGCGGCCAGCGCCAGCCGCTCGCGCAGCGCGATGCCGCGGTAGATCAGCGGCTGCGCCACGTTGTCCAGCGCGCTCGCGCGCGGCAGCAGGTGAAAGCTCTGGAAGATGAAGCCGATCTCCTGGTTGCGCACGTGGGCCAGCTCGTCGCCGTTCATGGCCGCCACTTCGCGGCCATTGAGCCAGTACTCGCCGCTGCTCGGCCGGTCCAGGCAGCCGATGATGTTCATCATGGTCGACTTGCCCGAGCCCGACGCGCCGATGAAGGCCACCATCTCGTTGCGCTGGATGTCGAGATCGATGCCGCGCAGCGCGTGCACGGTCTGGTCGCCCATCTGGTACTGCTTGACGATGCCCTGCAGCCGGATCACTTGCCGGCTCCGGACGCGACCTTGAGTTCCGCCTTCTTCGCCGTCACCAGGTCGCCGTCATGCAGTTCGCGCAGCAGGCGCGCGGGGCCGACCGCGATGGTGTCGCCCGCCGCCAGCCCCTTGGTGATTTCCTGGTTGGCGTCGTCCGACAGGCCCAGCTCCACCACCTGCTTTTTCGCCTTGCCGTCGACGACGGTGAACACGTAACTGACGTTCTTGCTGCGGTCCTTGCTGCCGGCCGATTCTTCGGACAGCACCGCCTGCAGCGGCACGGCCGGGCGCGGCGTGGTGCTGCCGACCACGATCTCGACGCGGCAGGTCATGCCCGAGCGCAGCGCCAGTGCGGTGTCGTCCAGGCGCAGCTTGACCACATAGGCCTTGCCCTGGCTGGCCGCGCCCGGCGTCGGGCCTTTCGGCGCCATCGCCACGCTCTCCACCGTGCCGGTCACCGGCTGGCTGGGGAAGGCGGCGGGGAAGACCTTGGCCTGCTGCGTCCTGGCGACGCGGGCGATGTCGGCTTCGTCGACGTTCACCTCGGCCATGATCGAGCCGACGTCGGCGATGGTCATCAGCGACGAGCCGGCGATGCCGGTGGCGCTGGCGACAGCGGTCTCGCCGATCTTGATCGGCACCGCCGTGACCGTGCCGTCGATGGGCGAACGCACTTCGGTCTTGGCCAGGTGTTCCCTGGCCTGCGACAGCATGGCGGAGGCCTGCTCCAGCGTCTCGCGGCTGGCGCGCAGCTCGACCTTGGCCAGGTCGACCTGGTGCACCGCGTCGTCGTACTTGGAGACGTCGATGAACTTGTCCTTGTACAGGCGCTGGGTGCGCTCGAGGTTGCGCTGCTGGGTGTCGAGGTTGATCTGGGCGCGCTCGATCGCGATCGCGGCGTTGCGCCGGCTCGCTTCCTGCTGCTTCACCTCGGCCAGGTACACGGTCGGGTCGAGGCGCAGCAGGGGCTGTCCGCGTTCGACCTTGTCTCCTTCCTTGACCAGCACCGCCGCCACCTTGCCGATCACTTCGGCCGACAGCTGCACCTCCTGCCGGAACACCAGGTTGCCGGTGGCGAGGATGGAGGGGCGGATCTCGTGCCTGGCCACCTGGGCCAGCTCTGCTTCACGCTTGGGCTTCCCGCCGCCGAACTTGACGGCGACGGGGACGATCAGGAACGCGGCGACGACGGCGCCGATAATCAGCTTGCGTGCCATGCGGTTCAGCCGAGGAAGGCGATCTTGGCGGCCCACAGGCCGTACACGACCAGGTAGGGAATGGCGGCGATGGTCAGGCAGGTGCCGGTCGGCCGGCCGGTCCAGGCCTTCATGCCGACGGTCGCCAGCGCGACGGTCCAGAAGGTCGCCAGGTCAAGGCTGTTCATGAACGACGCCCAGGGATGCGACAGCGGCAGGTGGAAGATCAGGAAGTTCAGCGACACCATGTTCATGTCTTCCATGGCCAGCTGGCCGTGGGAGGTCGCGACCTGCAGCGCCATCAGCGGCACCACCAGCAGCCGCGGCACGCTGGTCCAGGCGACGAAGGCGAACCACTTGCCGTAGCCGATTTCGCTGCCGATCATGCGGGCGGCGATCAGGAAGTAGGCGGCCGTGATGGCAAGCAGGCCGAGCGTGCCGACGACGACCCCGCCGATCGAAGTCATCATCATCTTGGGTGGCGTGAGGAAGCGTGCCATCGCTTCCTGCTCTTCCGGCTTCATTTGCGGATGCGCCGCGATCATGTGTTCGCGCAGCCAGGTGAAGTCTTCGGTGGCGATCCACCAGTACATCAGTATGGCCGACAGCAGGATCGACACCAGCACCGGCACCCAGCCGTTCGGTTTTTCCTTCAGGCGCGCGAACGTCGGTGAAGGTTCGATGATGACGCGGCCGAGATCGGGCAGGGCTTGGGCAACCATGTGCACTCCTTTTGTCAGAATCCGAAGGAGTGTAGGGCATTACTTCAAGGCAAATTCTCGCAGATTGTCACTATTTCATTAGCTGTTGTATATCTGCGATGAAATTAAAACAAGGTCGATCAGGCGGCCAGCCGGCGCCGCTGCCGCGCCGCCTTTGTCGGCGCCGCAGGCCGTTCCGCCTCGCGCGCCAGGCGCTCCTGCAGCATCGCCAGCACCGCCGCCTCTTCCGGCTGCAGCTCGCCCGCCGCCACTTCGGCGGCCCGCTCCTGCAGCACCTGCACGGTCGCGCCTTCGAAATAGGCATCCAGCACCGCCGGATGCACATAGCACTTGCGGCAGACCGAGGGCGTGTTGCCGAGCTTTTCGGCCACCGACTCGATCGCCCGCACCACGTTCTTCTTGGCCTGCGCCTGCGAATCGAATTGCTCGAACTCCTGCAGCGCCATCGCCGCCAGCACCGTGCCCGACCAGGTGCGGAAGTCCTTGGCGGTGTAATCCTCGCCGCTGATTCTTCGCAGGTAGTCGTTCACGTCCGACGAATCGACCGAGCGCGTCTCGCCGTCGTCGTCGACGTATTCGAACAGTTCCTGGCCGGGCAGGTCGCGCGAGCGGCGCACGATGCGCGCCAGGCGGCGGTCATGCACCTTCACCTTGTGATAGACGCCGCTCTTGCCGCGGAAGCGGAACTCGATGTCGCTGCCGTCGATGCGCACGTGGCGCCGCTGCAGCGTGGTCAGTCCGAAGGACTTGTTGGTGCGCGCGTATTCCTCGTTGCCGACCCGGATCATGGTCGTCTCCAGCAGGTAGACGATGGTGGCCAGCACCTTCTCGCGCGGCAGGCCGGGCAGGTCGAGCGCGCGGTCGACCTCGGCCCGGATCGCGGGCAGCGCCTGGCCGAACTTGATCATGCGTTCGTACTTGACCTCGTCGCGCACCTCGCGCCATTTCGGGTGGTAGCGGTACTGCTTGCGGCCGCGCGCATCGCGCCCGGTGGCTTGCAGGTGGCCGTTCTCCTGGGGGCAGATCCAGACGTCGGTCCAGGCCGGCGGGATCGCCAGCGACTTGATGCGCCGCAGCGTGTCCAGCTCGTCGACCGGTTCGCCCTTGGCGTCGACGTAGCGGAACCCGTCCGCCGCCGGTTCGCGCCGGATGCCGGGCTTGTTGTCGTTCACGTAGCGCAGCCCGGCGGCCTTGGCGGCGGCGGGCGGGTCGGTGTTCTCCACCGGGCTGGCGATGGCCAGGTCTTCGCTCTTCATTGGGGCTCCACGAGTCCCGACGATCTTACGCGCCGGGGACGGCGCGCACCGTTCGCGAGATCACTTAGCGGTAGCGCGCCTCCACCAGGT
>JAEWEK010000197.1 GCA_023389425.1 Pseudomonadota bacterium
CAAGCCGGAGCGGGATGGTCTCTTCTGCGCCAAGATCTTTGGCCCGATCAAGGACTACGAGTGCCTGTGCGGCAAGTACAAGCGCCTCAAGCACCGCGGCGTGATCTGCGAGAAGTGCGGCGTCGAAGTTACCCTGGCCAAGGTGCGCCGCGAGCGCATGGGCCACATCGAGCTGGCCTCGCCGGTCGCCCACATCTGGTTCCTGAAGTCGCTGCCGTCGCGCCTGGGCATGGTGCTGGACATGACCCTGCGCGACATCGAGCGCGTCCTGTACTTCGAGGCGTACGTCGTGACCGATCCGGGCATGACCCCGCTGAAGAAGTGCCAGATCATGTCGGAAGACGACTACGCCGCCAAGTACGAAGAGTACGGCGACGACTTCACCGCATTCATGGGCGCCGAGGGCATCCGTGAACTGCTGCGCTCGATCGACATCGACCGCGAAGCCGAAGCCCTGCGCGTCGAACTGAAAGAGAGCAAGTCGGAAGCCAAGATCAAGAAATACGCCAAGCGCCTGAAGGTGCTGGAGGCGTTCCAGCGCTCGGGCATCAAGCCGGACTGGATGATCATGGAAGTGCTGCCGGTGCTGCCGCCGGAACTGCGTCCGCTGGTGCCGCTGGACGGCGGCCGCTTCGCGACCTCCGACCTGAACGACCTGTACCGCCGCGTCATCAACCGCAACAACCGCCTGAAGCGTCTGATGGAACTGCGCGCTCCGGAAATCATCACGCGCAACGAAAAGCGCATGCTGCAGGAAGCGGTCGACTCGCTGCTGGACAACGGCCGTCGCGGCAAGGCGATGACCGGCGCCAACAAGCGTCCGCTGAAGTCGCTGGCCGAGATGATCAAGGGTAAGGGCGGCCGTTTCCGCCAGAACCTGCTGGGCAAGCGCGTCGACTACTCGGGCCGTTCGGTCATCGTGGTCGGCCCGCAGCTCAAGCTGCACCAGTGCGGCCTGCCGAAGCTGATGGCGCTGGAACTGTTCAAGCCCTTCATCTTCAACAAGCTCGAACTGATGGGCCTGGCGACCACGATCAAGGCCGCCAAGAAGCTGGTCGAGCAGCAGGAACCGGTGGTGTGGGACATCCTGGAAGATGTCATCCGCGAACACCCGGTCATGCTGAACCGTGCGCCGACCCTGCACCGCCTCGGTATCCAGGCTTTCGAGCCGGTCCTGATCGAAGGCAAGGCCATCCAGCTGCACCCGCTGGTCTGCGCCGCGTTCAACGCCGACTTCGACGGTGACCAGATGGCAGTGCACGTGCCGCTGTCGATCGAGGCACAGATGGAAGCCCGCACCCTGATGCTGGCTTCGAACAACATCCTGTTCCCGTCGAACGGCGAGCCGTCGATCGTGCCGTCCCAGGATATCGTGCTGGGCCTGTACTACGCGACCCGCGAGGCGATCAACGCCAAGGGCGAGGGCATGATGTTCCCGGACGTGTCGGAAGTGATCCGCGCGTACGACAACAAGGAAGTCGAGCTGGCGACCCGCATCACCGTGCGTATCGTCGAGTTCCCGCGCAATGCGGAAGGCGGCTTCGACCAGACCCTGACCCGCTACGAGACCACGGTCGGCCGTGCGATCCTGTCCGAGATCCTGCCGAAAGGCCTGCCGTTCTCGGTGCTGAACCGCGCCCTGAAGAAGAAGGAAATCAGCAAGCTGATCAACACGTCGTTCCGCAAGTGCGGCCTGCGTGCCACCGTCGTCTTCGCCGACAAGCTGATGCAGTCGGGCTTCCGCCTGGCGACCCGCGCCGGTATCTCGATCGCGGTCGACGACATGCTGATCCCGGACGTCAAGAAGACCATGATCGCCACCGCCGAAGCGGAAGTGAAGCAGATCGAGCAGCAGTACGCCTCGGGCCTGGTCACCGCCGGCGAGCGTTACAACAAGGTCGTCGACATCTGGGGCAAGACCTCGGACGAAGTCGGCAAGGCGATGATGGACCAGCTCAAAGTCGAGCCGGTCACCAAGCGCGACGGCAGCCAGGGCACCCAGGAATCGTTCAACGCGATTTACATGATGGCCGACTCGGGCGCCCGCGGTTCGGCAGCCCAGATCCGCCAGCTGGCCGGTATGCGCGGCCTGATGGCCAAGCCGGACGGCTCGATCATCGAGACGCCGATTACCGCGAACTTCCGCGAAGGCCTGAACGTGCTGCAGTACTTCATCTCGACGCACGGCGCCCGTAAGGGTCTGGCCGACACCGCGCTGAAGACCGCGAACTCGGGTTACCTGACGCGCCGCCTGGTCGACGTGACCCAGGACCTGGTGGTGACGGAAGACGATTGCGGCACCAGCAACGGCACGCAGATGAAGGCGATGGTCGAGGGTGGTGAAGTGATCGAAGCCCTGCGCGACCGTATCCTCGGCCGCGTGGCGGGCACCGACATCGTCAATCCGGAAACGCAGGAAACCGTGTACGAAGCCGGCACCCTGCTGGACGAGGACATGGTCGAAGAGATCGAGCGCCTGGGCATCGACGAAGTCAAGGTCCGTACTCCGCTGAATTGCGAAACCCGCTACGGCCTGTGCGCCAAGTGCTACGGCCGCGACCTCGGCCGCGGCATGCTGGTCAACAGCGGCGAAGCAGTCGGCGTGGTGGCGGCGCAGTCGATCGGTGAGCCGGGTACCCAGCTGACCATGCGTACCTTCCACATCGGTGGTGCGGCATCGCGCGCAGCGGTGGCATCGTCGGTCGAGGCCAAGTCGAACGGCACCATCCGCTTCACCGCGGCCATGCGTTACGTCACCAACGGCAAGGGCGTCCAGATCGTCATTTCGCGTTCCGGCGAAGTGCTGATCACCGACGACCACGGCCGCGAGCGCGAGCGCCACAAGGTGCCGTACGGCGCGACTCTGAACGTCAAGGACGGCATGGCAGTCAAGGCCGGCACCGCCCTGGCGACCTGGGACCCGCTGACCCGTCCGATCATCACCGAGTACGCCGGCACGATCAAGTTCGAAAACGTGGAAGAGGGCGTGACCGTCGCTCGCCAGGTGGACGAAGTGACCGGCCTGTCGACCCTGGTGGCGATCGACGCCAAGCGCCGCGGTTCGGGCAAGACCCTGCGTCCGCAGGTCAAGCTGCTGAACGAAGAAGGCCAGGAAGTGAAGATCGCCGGCACCGAACACGCCGTGACGATCGGCTTCCAGGTCGGCGCGCTGATCATGGTGAAAGACGGCCAGCAAGTGTCGGTGGGTGAAGTGCTTGCGCGTATCCCGACCGAATCGCAGAAGACCCGCGACATTACCGGTGGTCTGCCGCGCGTTGCCGAGCTGTTCGAAGCCCGTTCGCCGAAAGATGCCGGCATGCTGGCGGAAGTCACCGGTACGGTCGCCTTCGGTAAAGAAACCAAGGGCAAGCAGCGCCTGGAAATCACCGACATGGACGGCAACAAGCACGAGTTCCTGATCACCAAGGACAAGCAAGTGCTGGTGCACGACGGCCAGGTGGTGAACAAGGGCGAGATGATCGTGGACGGCCCGGCCGATCCGCAAGACATCCTGCGCCTGCTGGGTATCGAAGCGCTGGCCCGCTACATCGTGGACGAAGTGCAGGACGTGTACCGTCTGCAGGGTGTGAAGATCAACGACAAGCACATCGAGGTGATCGTTCGCCAGATGCTGCGTCGTGTGCAGATCACCGATGCCGGCGACACCGACTACATCGTCGGCGAGCAGGTGGAGCGTTCGGAGCTGCTGGAAGAGAACGACCGCGTCAACGCGATCGCCAAGCTGCCGGCGCAGTACGAAAACGTGCTGCTCGGTATCACCAAGGCATCGCTGTCGACCGACTCCTTCATCTCGGCCGCATCGTTCCAGGAAACCACCCGCGTGCTGACCGAAGCGGCGATCATGGGCAAGCGCGACGGCCTGCGCGGCCTGAAGGAAAACGTGATCGTCGGCCGCCTGATCCCGGGCGGTACCGGCCTCGCGTTCCACCGTGCGCGCAAGGAGAAGGAGCAGTGGGAGGCGGAAGAGCGCGCCCAGCTGCTGGCTCAGGAAAAGGCCAATATGGCTGCCGAGCTGCAGGCGATGGAAGACCAGGCCAACGCCACCCAGCACGAAACGGAAGCGCATCCGGGCGACGGCGAGTAATCGTCAGCGACCCCAGCAAGAACGGCACCCTCGGGTGCCGTTTTTTTTCGCGCTGTCTGCGTTAAGTGTTGAAAGTGATTCGTCGTTCCGGCGCAGGCCGGAACCCATGCTGAGTGTGCGCGCTTGCAGCTCTCGCCGCAGCCGCGATCCAATAGGCTCAGTATGGGTCCCGGCCTGCGCCGGGACGACGTGCTTAAGTCAACACTTAACGCAGACAGCACTCTTTTTTACATGGAGATGCTGATTAAGTGCTGAAATTGAACCGTCATTCCCGCGCAGGCGGGAATCCCATTTCGCGTGCGTGGCCCAGTCGTCGCCTGCCGCTTTGATTCGTAAAAAGTATCATTCGGCAATATCGATTCGCAAAACGAATCACGGGGCGGGAAAGCTCACGCGTGCGGATGGTTGAGTGATTCGCTTTTCTCGATTATTTGACGGAACATGTAGACAGGCGCGCCGGGATAGGTACGCAGGTTTTCCTGCTCTGCATCGGCCAAGGCGTCGCAGGCCCGGTAGCCCATGCGCCCCCAGAACCGGGACGAATCCTGCACGGCCACCAAGGCCGAATGCGCAAAGCCCTGCGCGGCCGCGCTGGCCAGCGCGATCTCGACGAGACTGGAGCCCAGCCCTGTTCCCGCCGTTCGCTTGAGCACCGCCAGATCGTGAAAGTACAAGGTGTCGCCTTCGCGCGCGATGCGAAAGGCGCCATCGAGCGGCGTGATCTTGCCCAGCGTCGATGGATAGGCGAACAGGTAAGCCGCGATACCGTGGGAGTCTTCCGCCACCCAGCAATACTCGGCCGCCACGGCCATGCGTTCCTCGATGGTCAGCCGATCCTCGCGCAGCACCGGCGGATAGCATTCACGCTGGATCGCCATGATCGCCGCCAGGTCGGTCGCGCGGGGCTGGCGGAAATCGCGTGTCATTGCCCGACCCCGCTGGTGGCCTCCGCATGGCTCAGCACTTCCAGCACGCGCACGTTCAGGCGTCCGCTCGGGCCCGGCCAGTCGATGCGCGCGCCGGCGGACAGGCCAAGCAGGGCGCTGCCTACGGGCGAAAGGATCGAGATGCGGTCCGGCCCATCGGACAATTGCGCCGGATAGGACAGCGTCAGCGCAAATTCGTCCGAAGTATTTTCCACCGCAAAGCGGACTTTGGAGTTCATCGTCACCACGTTGGCCGGCATGTCTTCCGGCTCGCGGATATCGGCGCGCTCCAGCTCCTCGGTCAGGGCATTCCTGACGGTGTTCATGGATGCGGGCAAATGGGCAAGCAATTGCTCCAGCTGTTCGAGATCGCGCGAGGAAATAATCAGGTCTGGTTTCATATCTTCTTTCAACATCATTGGGTGGCTTTCAATAGCTCGGCCACAGTTTCTTCAAATAAGGCAATGCATCCGCGCGCTCGCTGGCGACGCGGTGCTCGCTTGTCGCGCTGGTGGACGGCGCCGTCAGCGCGAGGATTTCGACGTACTCGACTTGTCCCGCGCCGCGCGCGACTTCGACGATGCTGCCGGCGCTGCGTCCGAGCAGCGCCATCGCCAGCGGCGTCAGCACCGACAGGTGGCCCGGCTCGTCCTTCGTTTCGCCGGGACAGGCCAGCACGACGCAATGGATGTCGCTATGGCCGACGTGCCGGTACGTCACTTCCGACATCAGGGCCGCGCAGTCCGCGCGTTCCGCATGGCCGGGCAACAGCACCGAGCTGGAAATGACCTCGACCAGCCGCTCGGCGCAGTACAGGTTGACGTCGTGCACGCGCAGCAGCTGCTCCGCCAGCCGGCACAGGATGGCAGCATCGCGCTGCGACAGGTAACGCTCGACTCTCATGACAAATGGACTCCCGCGCCGCGCATCATGCGGCGGCACCAGTGGACAGGGACGGCGGGTCGGCCGCCGGATCGGTCTTTTGTTGGAGTGGGAGGCTCGGCGGGGCGGGATGGATCCGAGGATCCTCTCTTAAGCCCTCACCGAGCCAAAGAGAGCCAGGTGAAGCCTCGTACGGACGTGCGCGCGTGCGGCGTGCAGGACGGGACAGCGACCGCGACTTCCGGCGCGCGCGCAGCCACCGTCGCCCCGAAGGTCGACGTGCATACCTGCTGCTGCGATGTGCGTTGGATGGTCACTGTAAAGATTCGTTAAGTTGTGTGGACGAGTATAGACCGAATGGCGGTCGTGTCAACAGACGTTCGATATTGCCGCTAAAAGTTGACAACTTGACGCGTAAACATCAGTATTCACCAATCTCTTTCTTCTAACCAACATTCCTCGTGTCGCGTAAAAAGAATAGTCGTCAATGGGCCCGCTTGCGGGTGCTGTGCTCGACCGGGCTGCCGCTCATGACGATCGTGCCCGATGCGTTCGCGCTGGTGCGGGAGCTGATCCCGAACGCCGCCGCGACGCTGTTCCTGCGCGCCGACACCGCCGAGGCGCGCGAGCAGCAGGCGCTGGACGATACCGTGGTCGCCGCGCTGCCGCCGCCCAACGGCTATTACTTCAGCGATTCCGCCAGCTTCGCCCGGATGCGCGAGGACGATTTCGACCATGCGATCGCGCATCCGCTCGAGCAGGGCGCGGAAGTGCTGGGCAGCGTCACGCTGATGCGCGACGGCGCCGCCTTCGATGCGGATGACGAGGAAGACCTGGGCCGCGTCGCGACCTATTTCGAATTCGCCTTGCGCAATGCGTCGGCGCCGGCCACCGGCCTGTCCGGCGTGATCGAGGACGAAGCCATGCTGCTGGCCACCACCGGCGGCCACATCCTCTTCCTCAGCGATTCGGCCGGCGCCATGCTGGACCAGCTGGCCTCGCAGGAGCGCGCCGTGTTCGACCGCCAGAAGCTGCCGCCCTTCGGCCTGCGGCTAGTGGAGTCGGTGATGTACGGCGACCGCTACCCCTGGCGTTTGCCGTCGGGCACGGTGGCGATGGCGGGAGGGGTGCTGGAGGCGCGCGCGCAGTGGATGAGCTCGGGCGGCTTGTCGCTGGCGACGGCCTTGCAGGCCGACCACAGCCGCACCGTCGGCATTTTCCTCAAGTATGTGGTGCCGATGCCGCTGCGCATCTGGCGCGCGCTCAATACGGTCGAGCTGTCGCCGCAGCAGATGGAAGTGGCCTACTGGATGGGCGTGGGCGGCGGACGCGAGGCCGCGCGCGCACGGATGGATGTGAGTGATGCCGTGCTGCGTGACTGTGTGAAAGCGGTCTACGAGAAGTTCGGCTGCACATCGGAGGCGGGTTTGCTCGCCATCCTGCGCCCGGCCGTCTCGCGTATGTGAAGCACATTCTCATCGATGTCCCCCATGGATGGGGATAGCTTACACAAAGCTGAGGATTTACTATTTTCGCTTCGATGAGCCCGAAGGGGAAATAGGATGAACAAGCAATCGTTCGCGGCCGCTGGCCTGTACTGCGCCGCGCTGGCCGCCGGTGCGACCGAAATGCACGCCAAAATGAATGTGCTGTCGGAGGCCGGCATTGGCGTCGCCGCCGGCACCGTGACCATCACGGAAACGCAATACGGCCTGGTCTTCACGCCGGCGCTGACCGGCATCGCGCCGGGCCTGCACGGCTTCCATGTCCACGAAATCGGCAATTGCGAGGCGGGGCAGAAGGATGGCAAGGCGGTCGCGGGACTCGCGGCCGGCGGCCACTACGATCCCACCGGCAGCAAGCACCATGGAACGCCGTGGGGCGATGGGCACCTCGGTGATCTGCCGGCCTTGTACGTGGATGTCGGCGGCAATGCCAGCAATCCGGTGTTTGCGCCGCGGCTGAAACTGGCGGACGTCAGGGGCCGCGCGCTGATGCTGCATGTGGGCGGGGATAATCACGCGGATCATCCGGCGCCGCTGGGCGGTGGCGGGGCGCGACTGGTGTGCGGCGTGATCGAGTGATCGCGCGATTGATCTAGCAAAATGGGGTTCCCGCCTTCGCGGGAACGACGTATCTCTTAGGTAGAGGTGAGGTAAAGAGAGCTCGTCGTTCCCGCGCAGGCGGGAACCCCATGTGCTTTTGAAGCTTCAGTTCGCCGTAACCCGCGCCTTGCCGAACGGATCCCCCGCCTTCCACGCCGGCATCTTCGGCGCATTGGCGATGGCCTGTCCCAGGTTCAGCGTGAACTGCGCCTGCTGCACCATGCCCGACAGATCCCAGGCCGGATCGTACTCGTCCGTCACCTGGTGATAGCGCGGCCCGTAAGCCTTCGACTTGGCGTTGTTCGCCTCGACATCCTTTACCCACGCATGGCCGCCGCCGACCGAGAACGCCGGGATGCCCGCTTTGGCGAAACTGAAATGGTCGCTGCGGAAGTAGCCGCCCGACAGGTCCGGACGCGCCGGAGCCGGCTCCAGCCCCATCTTCTTCGCGGTCGCGATCGCCATCGCGTTCAGCTCGGTGCGCTCGCTGCCCTGGATGCCGACGTCCTTGGCCAAGCCGACGAAATTCAGGCTGTCCAGGTTGAGGTCGGCCGCGGTCTTCGCCGCCGGCCACAGCGGGCTCGAAGCGTAGGCCGCGCTGCCCAGCAGGCCTTGCTCTTCGGCCGCCACCCACAGGAACATCTGCGAGCGCTTGGCCGGCTTGCGCACGGCTTCCTGCGCCATCGCCAGCAGCGCCGCGGTGCCCGATGCGTTGTCGACTGCGCCGTTGTAGATATTGTCCTTGCCTTCGGCCTCGCCGTTCTTGCCGAGGTGGTCCCAGTGCGCGCTGTAGATCACCAGCTCGTCCTTGAGCTTGGGATCGGTACCCGGCACGATGCCGGCCACGTTGAACTCGTCCAGCTTGCGCACCTCGGCGCGGGTCTCGCCCTTGATGCGCGCGCCCAGCGGCACCGGCTTGAACGACTTGTCTTCGGCGGCGGCGCGCAGCTTGTCGAGGTCGAAGCCGCTGGCCGCGAACAGCTTCTTCGCGGTGTCGTCGGTGATCCAGCCCTGCAGGCCGGTGCCCAGTTCGCGCTCGGCCAGCTGGAAGCGCTCGGCCATCCAGCTGTTCTGCACCACGCTCCAGCCGTACGACGCGGACGGCGTGGTGTGGATCAGCAGCACCCCTGCGCACTTCTGGCGCGCGGCTTCCTCGAACTTGTAGGTCCAGCGGCCGTAGTAGGTCAGGCCCTTGCCGTTGAAGCGGTTCGGCTCGGCGTCGGTCGGCATCGGGTCGTTGACCATCACCACCAGCACCTTGTCCTTGCAGTCCAGGCCCTTGAAGTCGTCCCAGCCGCCTTCTTCCGGCGCGCTGATGCCGTAGCCGGCGAAAACCAGCTCGTAGTCCAGTTCATGCACCGGCTGCGCGTCGCCCGGCGCCCACACCCAGTCGGTGCCGAAGGCCAGCGGCAGCGGCTGGCCGCCTGCCACCACGGCCACGCTGCTTTGCGCCGGCAGCGACTTCACGCCGGCGATCTTCACCGGCTGCAGGAAGCTGTTGCCGTTGGCCGGCTTCAGGCCGATCGCGCGCGCCTGCGTCTCGAGGTACTTGACGGCGAGCTGGCCGCCGCGCTGGCCGGTGCCGCGGCCTTCGACCAGGTCCGATGACAGGAATTCGAGGTGGGAGCGCAGCGGCGCTTCCTGGACGACCGGGCCGGCGGCTACTTTGGTGGCGGCCTGCGCCGGGTACGCCATCGCCAGGCTGGTGGCCAGGATGGCGGCGGTGGTGAGCTTCTTCATGGGTTCGAGTGGGATCTGGTCAATGTCGTGGCACCCGGTTGAGTGCGCCGACGATTGTAGTGCATTTCCCTAGTAAAACCACAGCATGTCGGCGGAGATGGTTTCGCCGCTCATCGGGATGTACGCGCCCTCCGGTTCCGGGACCGGAAGCGAGCGCTCGGGCAGGCCGGGTATGCGCTCCTTGACGGCCACGCCGACGATCCCGCCGAACATCTCCATGGCGAAATGCATGCGCTGCTCGCCCATGCCGTAGATCGACATCGACCAGTTGCGGATCTGCGGGTCGAAGGACAGCAGCCGCCCGTTCATCGTTGCGCGCCACGGTTTGCCGCCGAAGATCTTCAGTTCGATGCACGGCGCCGCGTTCTGCGAGCGCAGGTCGAACACGATGCGGCGCGCCGGCGCGTCGTCGCTCACCAGCAGACGCGAGAACGGAAACCGGATGTCGTTGCGCGGCGCCTTCGCGTACCAGACATCGTGGCTCTGCCAACCGAGCACGTCGACCAGCTTGACCGGTCTGGCCTGGTCCGGAAACAGCTTGCGGGTCCAGGTGTCCCGTATCGGCTGTTGCGACAGCCACCACTCGCTCCAGGTCGGCATGTCCTTGTAGTAGACCAGCGGATTCGGGCCGGGCGGCGCCGCGTCGGGCATGCCGGCGGTGCCGGGAACCGCGAGCAGCGCCGCGCCCGCGACGACGAAGGCGCGCACGGCGAAGCGCCGCGCCGCGAGGCCCAGCAGCGGCACCGCGGTGCCCAGCGCCATCGCCAGCCACCACAGGGGCATGTGCATGCGGAAGGGCGTGAGCATGGCGAAGGTGTCGCGCGCCGCCGGCACCGCGAGTGCGACCGCGGGCACCAGGCCAGCCGGCAGCAGCGCGCAACGCATCCAGTTCGGCAGCGCCTGTACGCGCGGCGACAGTTGCAGTGCGAGTGCGATGGTCGCGGCCAGCACCGGCCACGCCAGCAGGTAGCTGGCGCCGGGCGCCAGCCAGTTCGATACCGCCAGGGCGGCAGCGAGCCACCCCAGCGCGCCCAGCGCCGCCGCCATCGTGCCGATGCGCGCGCACAGCAATCGCTGGCCGAGCACGAACAAGCCGGCGATCAGCAGGCCCGCGCCCTGCACGTAGCGCACGCCGGATTCGCCCGGCGCGACGAGATGGGAGAATGTGCCGTGCAACCCGTCCAGGTACAGCACCGCGAGCGGCGCGCCCGCGATCAGCGCGTAAGCGAACGCTCCCTTCACGATATCGGTGAGTTCGGCCCATCCGCCTTCGATCGCGGCGGCGCAGGTGCAGGCCAGCATCAGCCAGGCGATGCCGGCGATGGTCCAGGTGGCGGCCGCCGGATAATGGACCATGCCCGCCAGCGGCAGCGTGAAGTAGACCTGGTCGCCGCCGGCGCCGCTGCGCGCAAGCGGCCGTGCGGCCAGCTCGCGTCCCAGCGACAGCATGGTGTCGCCTTCGTGCTGCAGCGTGGCGAGCGAGAAGCGGCCGGGCGTATCCCAGTTCCCGAGCCTGCCCTCCACCGCGCCGAACTGCAGGAGCGGCGCGCGCAGGGACGCCAGCGGGCCGCTGCCGCGCGCCGCCGGCATCAGGCCGGTGGCATCGCTCACCAGCGA
>JAEWEK010000259.1 GCA_023389425.1 Pseudomonadota bacterium
GGGAATATCCTTGTCTCGGTCGAGCCGGCCACCTTCGGCCGCTACATCGCGCTCGACTTCGGCATCGTCGGCACGCTCAACGATTTCGACAAGGACTACCTGGCGCAGAACTTCATCGCCTTCTTCCGCCGCGACTACAAGCGCGTGGCCGAGGCCCATATCGAGTCGGGCTGGGCGCCGAAGGATACCCGCGTGGACGAGCTTGAATCGGCCGTGCGTGCCTGCTGCGAGCCGATCTTCGACCGCCCGCTGAAGGACATCTCCTTCGGCCAGGTGCTGCTGCGCCTGTTCCAGACCTCGCGCCGCTTCAATGTCGAAGTGCAGCCGCAACTGGTGCTGCTGCAAAAGACCATGCTCAATATCGAAGGCCTGGGCCGCCAGCTCGACCCCGACCTCGACCTGTGGAAGACGGCCAAGCCCTACCTGGAACGGTGGATGAACGAACAGGTCGGCTGGCGCGGCGCCTGGGACCGCCTGCGCGACGAGGCGCCGCGCTTCGCCCACATCTTCCCGCAGCTGCCGCGCCTCGTGTACCAGGCCCTGCAGCAGACTACCGCCATGGAGGTGGCCGACTCGGCGCTGATCATGGAGCTGCTGCACCACCAGAAGCGCACCAACCGGGTGCTGATCTTCGTGGCGAGCCTCCTCGGCCTGCTGTTCTCGGCGGTGGCGATCACCTACCTGTACAGCGCGTGGTGGATACGGGGCTGACGATGCCCGAGTTCTCCAACCGCGACCCGCGATCACCCGCGTTCTGGGATGAGCGCTTCGAGCAAGGCTTCACGCCATGGGACCGGGGCGGCGTGCCGCAGGCTTTGCGCGATTACCTTGCCGCCGCGCCGCGGCCTTTGGCCACGCTGATTCCGGGTTGCGGCAGCGCGTTCGAACTGGTCTGCCTGTGCGATGCGGGCTGGGATGCCGTCGCCATCGATTTTTCTCCTGCCGCCGTCGAGGCGGGCAGGGCGGTTGCCGGCAAGTGGCGCGAACGCGTCGAACTCGCCGATTTCTTCACCTGGCAGCCGCGCCGCGCGCTGGACCTGATCTACGAGCGCGCCTTCCTGTGCGCCATGCCGCGGGCGATGTGGCCGCAAGTGGCGGCGCGCTGGGCTGAACTGCTGCCGGCGGGCGGCCTGCTGGCCGGCTTCTTCTATTTCGACGGCGCGCCCAAGGGACCGCCTTTCGGCACCACGCGCGCAGAACTGGACGCGCTGCTGTCGCCCCATTTCGACTGCATCGAGGACGCTGCCGTCAGCGATTCGATCCCCGTCTTCGCCGGCAAGGAACGCTGGATGGCCTGGCGCCGGCGCTGATCGGCGAAAAAAAAGCCCGCTGTCCGCGGGCCTTCAATTCGGTCGTTTTTGTACGACATGCGTCGATGCCATGCACCGCGCAACGCTTCTGTTTCTTTCACTCTTGGCCGCGTTCGGGTTGCCCCTCGCTGCGTGCGTCGAATCATGCTATTTAAGCATGCGCGTTGACTCACGGCAAATGAAGCATGCGCCGATGCGGTCGAAAAACAACAGATGAGCTCAAATCCGAAAGCCTGTTGAAGCCGGGAATTCGTCCCCATATCGGCATCTGGAGCCGTAAAGGCCTTATAATGCTTGGTTTTCGAAAGTTTTTTGCGGAGTACAGCTATGCCGATTTACGCCTACCGCTGCGCTGAATGCGGGTTTTCCAAAGATGTGCTGCAAAAAATCTCGGATGCGCCGCTGACGACCTGCCCGTCGTGCAGCAAGCAGGGTTTCCAGAAGCAGATCACCGCGGCTGGCTTCCAGCTCAAGGGCACCGGCTGGTACGTGACCGATTTCCGCGGCGGCTCCTCGTCGTCCGGCGGCGGTTCGTCCGAGCAGTCGTCCAAGCCGGACTCCGGCAGTAACTGATAGCGGGCCGCCGCTGCGGCCCCCATAACAACGAGTACACGATGCGCAAATATTTCATCACCGGCCTGCTGGTCGTGGTTCCCCTGGCGATCACCGCCTGGGTGCTGAACCTCGTCATCGGCACCCTGGACCAGTCGCTGCTGCTGGTGCCGGAAGCCTGGCAGCCGCGCCACCTGATCGGCTTCGATCTGCCGGGCGTGGGCGCGGTGCTGACCGTCGCGGTCGTGTTCCTGATCGGCCTGGCGACCAACAACCTGATCGGCAACTTCCTGCTGCGCCAGTGGGAGCGCCTGCTGGCCCGCATCCCGGTCATCAGCTCGCTGTACGGCAGCATCAAGCAAGTGTCAGACACGCTGTTCTCGCCCAACGGCAACGCCTTCCGCAAAGCCGTGCTGGTGCCGTATCCGCATGCCGACTCGCGCACCATCGCTTTCCTGACCGGCGTGCCGGGCGGCGATGTCCAGAACCACCTGACCGGCGACTACGTGAGCGTGTACGTGCCGACCACGCCGAACCCGACTTCCGGCTTCTTCCTGATGATGGAGCGCAGCAAGGTCGTCGAGCTGGACATGACCGTGGACGCGGCGCTCAAGTACATCGTGTCGATGGGCGTTGTCGCCCCCGAATGAATTCAACGAATCAATCAACCTGGATAGAAAATAATATGTCCTCCATGCGTACCACTTACTGCGGCCTCGTCACCGAAGAACTGCTGGGCCAAACTGTCAGCCTGTGCGGCTGGGTGCACCGTCGCCGCGACCACGGCGGCGTGATCTTCATCGACCTGCGCGACCGCGAAGGCCTCGTGCAGGTGGTGTGCCATCCGGACCAGGCCGAGGTGTTCAAGGCCGCCGAACACGTGCGCAACGAATACGTGCTGCGCGTGACCGGCACCGTCAACCCGCGCCTGGAGGGCACGATCAACCCGAACCTCAAGTCGGGCAAGATCGAAGTCGTGGCCACCGGCCTGGAAGTGCTGAACGCATCGGTGCCGGTGCCGTTCCAGCTGGACGACGACAACCTGTCCGAGACCACCCGCCTGACCCACCGCGTGCTCGACCTGCGCCGCCAGCAGATGCAGGACAACCTGCGCCTGCGCTACAAGGTGTCGATGGCCGTCCGTAACTACCTCGACAATCTCGGTTTCGTCGACATCGAAACCCCGATGCTGACCAAGTCGACCCCGGAAGGCGCGCGCGACTACCTGGTGCCCTCGCGCGTCAACGCCGGCCACTTCTTCGCGCTGCCGCAGTCGCCGCAGCTGTTCAAGCAGATGCTGATGGTGTCGGGCTTCGACCGCTACTACCAGATCACCAAGTGCTTCCGCGACGAAGACCTGCGCGCCGACCGCCAGCCGGAATTCACCCAGATCGACTGCGA
>JAEWEK010000271.1 GCA_023389425.1 Pseudomonadota bacterium
GCGCATACCATGGCAGCTTCTCGTCCGACAGCAGCGTGCCCAGGCTCTGCCCGCTGCGGCCGAAGCCGGCGATGATGACGTGCTTCTGCGCCGCCATCGTGCGGCTGGCCAGCTGGGTCAGCTGCAGCGACTGCTGCATCCATTCGTTCGCCGCGACCTTCATCACGATCTGGTCCGACTTGGCGATGACCAGCGGCGCCACCAGCATCGACAGCACCATCGACGCCAGCACCAGCTGGATCAGGAAGGGATCGATCAGCTTGGAATTCGAGGCGAGGGTCAGCAGCACGAAACCGAATTCGCCGGCCTGCGCCAGCGCCAGGCCGGTGCGCATGGCCGTGCCGTCCGACGAGCCGAACACCTTGGCCAGCAGCGCGATCAGCGCGAACTTCATCAGCACCGGCAGCACCAGCAGGAGCAGCACCAGCCACCAGTTTTCGATCACCAGCGGCACGTTCAGCAGCATGCCGACCGTGATGAAAAACAGCCCCAGCAGCACGTCGCGGAACGGCTTGATGTCCTCTTCCACCTGGTGCTTGTACTGGGTCTCGGAGATCAGCATGCCGGCCACGAAAGCGCCCAGCGCCATCGACAGCCCGGCGCGCTCGGTGATCCAGGCCGCGCCCAGCGTCACCAGCAGCAGGTTGAGCATGAACAGTTCCTGCGAACGGCGCTTGGCCACCACATTGAACCAGTTGCGCATCAGCTTCTGGCCGAGGAACAGCAGCAGCACCAGCACGCCGGCGGCCTTGATCCCGGCCCAGGCCAGGTTGGCGGCCAGGTCTTCGGGATTGGCGAGCGAGGGAATCAGGATCAGCAGCGGCACCACCGCCAGGTCCTGGAACAGCAGGATGCCGATGATCAGGCGCCCGTGCGCGCTTTCCAGCTCCAGCCGTTCGGTGAGCAATTTGACCACGATCGCGGTCGACGACATGGCCAGCGCCCCGCCCAGCGCGAAGGTGGCTTGCCAGCCGATGTGCAGCTTGGGCATGAAGTGCGCGGCCACCGCGCCCACCACGACGGTCGCGGCCACGGTCAGCACCACCTGCGCCATTCCCAGCCCGAACACGATCCGTTTCATGGACTTGAGCTGGGCCAGCGAAAATTCGAGGCCGATCGAGAACATCAGGAACACGATGCCGAATTCGGCCAGCGCGTGCGTGGCCGGGCTGTCCTCGGCCAATCCCAGCGCGTGCGGCCCGATCAGGACGCCGACGGCCAGGTAGCCCAGCATCGGCGGCAGGTGCACGATACGGAACGCAACCACGCCCAGTACGGCGCTCCCAAGAAGTAGTAGTGTCAGCTCAAGTCCCGATTCCATGCAGTCTAATTAGTTCCTTATCGTCGATACGTTTCGTGTGTCTGGCAAGTTTCTTGCTTTCGCAATTCGGCTATACTTCCGGCATTGAGTGTAACCCATGAAAAATCAATGCTGAAAGTTTTCGATGACAAGCAGGCACGACGGGTAATGGAGCTCGCCCGCGAGACCCTCGAAATCGAGGCCGACGCGATCCGCGCGCTGCACACCCGCCTTGAAACCGACGACAGCGTGGCGCGCGCTTGCGCCCTGCTGTATGGCTGCACGGGCCGCGTGGTGGTCTCGGGCATGGGCAAATCCGGCCACATCGCGCGCAAGATCGCGGCCACGCTGGCCTCGACCGGCACCCCGGCCATGTTCGTGCACCCGGGCGAAGCGGCCCACGGCGACCTCGGCATGGTGACGGCCCAGGACGCCTTCATCGCGATCTCGTACTCGGGCGAGTCGTCCGAGCTGCTGGAGATCCTGCCGGTGGTCAAGCGCATGGGCACGCCGCTGATCGCCATGACCGGCAAGCCGGCTTCGCGCCTGGCCCAGCTGGCCGACGTCCACCTCGACATTTCGGTGGCCAAGGAAGCCTGCCCGCTGAACCTGGCGCCGACCGCCAGCACCACCGTGACGCTGGCGCTGGGCGACGCGCTGGCCGTGGCCCTGCTCGATGCCCGCGGCTTCCGCGAGGAAGACTTCGCCCGTTCGCACCCGGGCGGCGCCCTCGGCCGCCGCCTGCTGACCCATGTGCGCGACGTGATGCGCAGCGGCGACGCCATCCCGGCCGTGTCGCCGGGCGTGCCGCTGGCGAAGGCGCTGCTGGAGATTACGCAAAAGGGCATGGGCATGACCGCCGTGATCGACGAGGAGCGGCGCCCGGTCGGCGTGTTCACCGACGGCGACCTGCGCCGCCTGATCGAGCGCGTGCAGGATTTCTCCAAGCTGACCATCAGCGACGTGATGCACCCCAATCCGCGCCGCGTGCACCCGGACCAGCTGGCGGTGGACGCCGTCGCGGTGATGGAAGAGTTCCGCATCAACCAGATGCTGGTGACCGACGCCGACGACAAACTGGTGGGCGCCCTGCACATCCACGACCTGACCCGCGCCAAGGTGATCTGATGACGCCCTACGAACACATGCAGCGCGCCGCGCGCGTGAAGGTGATGATCTTCGACGTCGACGGCGTGCTCACCGACGGCAGCCTCACCTACGGCGCCGACGGCGAAATCACCAAGACCTTCTTCGTGCTCGACGGCCTGGGCATCCAGCTGCTGCAGAAGACCGGCGTGCAGACCGCGATCATCAGCGCGCGCCAGTCGCCGATCGTGGTCAGGCGCGCGGCCGACCTGGGCATCAACCACGTCTACCAGGGCATCCACGACAAGCGCGTGGCCTTCGCCAAGCTGCTGGAAGCGACCGGCGCCACCATCGAGCAGTGCGGCTACATCGGCGACGACGTGATCGACCTGCCGCTGCTGATGAAGGTCGGCTTCGCGGTCGCCGTGCCGACCGGCCATCCGGACGTGCAGCACCGTGTGCACTACGTCACCAAGGCGCCGGGCGGACGAGGCGCCGTGCGCGAAGTGTGCGACATGGTGATGCGCGCCCAGGGCACCTACGACAGGGCGCTCGCGCCGTATTTCGGCTGACCGACAGGCGACATGTCCACCCACGTCTACAAGCGAACCGCGCACCGCTGGCGCCTGCTGGCGATCATGCTGGGCGGCCTGTTCTGCGCCACCGGCAGCTTCTGGCTGCTGCAGCTGGTGAACGAACAGGGCCTGGCGGTGCAGCTCGAGCGCAGCAACGAGCCGGACTACATCATCGATAACTTCAGCTTCGTGCGGATGGACAAGGCCGGCCAGCCGAAGTACGTGGTGTCGGGCGAGCGCCTGACGCACCGCCCGATCGAAGACATCTCCTATGTCGACAAGCCGGTGGTGCAAGGCATGACCACCGAGCATCCGCGCATGACCATGCACGCCGACCGCGCCCGCATCCTGCACGAGCAGGACCAGGTCGAGTTGATCGGCAACGTCGACGTCGAGCGGCCCGGCAGCGCCAACATCAAGCCGCTGTCGATCAAGACCCAGCGCATGACCGTGCTGCCGGACGAAGAGATCATGAAGACCGACCTGCCGGTCGAGATGAAGCTGGGCGCAGCGACCGTGCGCGGCACCGGCATGGTCGCCAACAATGCGACCCAGCAGGTGCACTTGGCCAGCCGCTCCCACATCGAATTTCCACCGCGTGACAAGCGCTGACGCCCTACTACCAAAGGACGAGCAAACATGAAAAAACTAATCGTCGCCGCCATGTTGTCGGTTTTCGCGCTGGCCGCCCACGCCGAACGGGCGGACTCGCTCAAGCAGGCCAAGGTGGACGCCGACTCAATCGATACCGACCAGGTGACTGGTAACCACGTCGCCACCGGTTCGGTAGTCATCACGCGCGGGACCCTGCTGATCAAGGCCGACAAGGCAGTGGTCGCGGAGACACCGGAAGGCTATATGGCGGTGACGCTGACCGCGGCACCGGGCAAGCTCGTCACCTTTCGGCAGAAGCGCGACGGCGGCCCTGACCTGTGGGTCGAGGGCCAGGCTTCGCGCATGGAGTACGACGAGCGCACCGAGCTGGTCAAGCTGTTCAATAACGCAGTCATCAAGCAGCTCGAGAACGGGCGCCTGACCAACGAGTCGGATGGCCAGTACATCTCCTACGATAACCGCACTGAAGTGGGCGCGATCCGAAATGACGTCAGCGGCCAGAGCAAGCAGGGCGGTGGCCGGTCCACGCTGATCCTGCAACCGCACCGCGCGCCGGCAGCGCCTGCAACGCCGGCGCCGGCAGGGAAGTGACAATGGAAGCATGTGAAAACGCCAGCACCCTGGTCGTCAAGGGGCTGCAGAAAAGTTACGGCAAGCGCCTGGTCGTGCGCGACGTGTCGCTGCACGTCGATTGCGGCGAAGTGGTCGGCCTGCTCGGCCCCAACGGCGCCGGCAAGACCACCTCGTTCTACATGATCGTCGGCCTGGTGCCGTCGGATGCCGGCGAGATCGACATCGACGGCACCGATATCTCCAGCCTGCCGATCCACCGGCGTGCGGTGCTGGGCCTGTCCTACCTGCCTCAGGAAGCTTCCGTGTTCCGCAAGCTGACGGTGGAAGAGAACATCCGAGCCGTGCTCGAGCTGCAGCACAACGAGCAGGGCAAGCCGCTGTCGAAGAACGAGATCAACGAACGCCTCGACACCCTGCTGGCCGAGCTGCAGATCGAGAAGCTGCGCGAGAACCCGGCGTTGTCGCTGTCCGGCGGCGAGCGCCGCCGCGTGGAGATAGCGCGCGCGCTGGCCACCAACCCGCGCTTCGTGCTGCTGGACGAACCCTTCGCCGGCGTCGACCCGATCGCGGTGATCGAGATCCAGCGCATCGTGCGTTTCCTGAAGGAGCGCGGCATCGGCGTTCTGATCACCGACCACAACGTGCGCGAGACGCTGGGCATCTGCGACCGCGCCTACATCATCAACCAGGGCGCGGTGCTCGCCTCCGGTCGCCCGGACGACATCATCGCCAACGAGTCGGTGCGCCGCGTCTACCTGGGTGAACACTTCCGCATGTAAGAAGCGGCCATGAAGCAATCGCTCCAACTCCGCACCTCGCAGCACCTGGCGCTCACGCCGCAGCTGCAGCAGTCGATCCGCCTGCTGCAGCTGTCGACGCTCGAGCTGCACCAGGAGCTGGAGCAGATCCTGTCCGATAACCCGCTGCTGGAGCGCCTCGACGATCCGCTCGAGCATTCGGTGCGGCTGCTGGCCGATGGCGCCATCAACAGCGCGCCGGCCCAGGCATCGGAAACGCCGGCGCCGGCCGCGGACGAGGGCGGCGAGCCGGATGCCTTCGAGGCCGCCGACGAGCGCGGCGAGGTGCATGCCGACACCGACTGGGGCGAGGGCGGCGGCGCGCGCCAGGGCGAGGAAGGCGAGGACGGCCGGCCGCAGCTGGAAGCCTGTAGCGCCACCTTGCGCGAGCATTTGACGGAACAGGTGCGCATGACCAGCCTGTCGCCGCGCGACCGTGCGCTGGCCGAGCTGGTGATCGATGCGCTGGACGACAATGGCTATCTCGAGGAGCCGCTGGAAGAGATCCATGCGCGCCTGCCGGAAGAACTGGAGATCGAGCCGGACGAGATGCGCTGCGCGCTGGCGCTGGTGCAGAGCCTGGAGCCGGCAGGCGTGGGCGCACGCAGCGCATCCGAATGCCTGGCGCTGCAGCTGCGCCGCCTGCCCGGCGTGCCGCTGGTGACGCGGCGGCTGGCGCTGACCATCGTCGAGCACCACCTGGCCTGGTTCGCCCAGCGCGAATTCAACAAGCTCAAGAAAACCCTCGACTGCGACGACGAAGACCTGCGCGAGGCCCAGGCCGCGATCCGCCGCTGCAATCCGCACCCCGGCGCGGCCTTCGCGTCGAACGCCTCGGACTACGTG
>JAEWEK010000377.1 GCA_023389425.1 Pseudomonadota bacterium
TTGACGAACCGCTGTCGCAAGCCGACAGCGACGGCTGGCAAGCCAACTGGCGCGAAGACCCAGTCGCCTACCGCCGCGCCTGTGCGACGCAGGCGAGCGCGTGGCGTGCGCAATCGGAGCGGTCGGCGGCGCTCGCAGCCCAGCTGATAACGCTCGACGTGCAGGTAGTGGCGGCTGCCGAGCAAGCCGCCCAGGCCACGCGCGCAGCCGCGGCCGCACAAGCCGGGTTCACCCGCGCCGACGCCCAGGTAAAGGACAAGCAGCGCGAACGCGGCATGCTGTGGGAGGGCACGCCGGCACAACAGGTCGAACAGGTACTGGCCAACGCGGTCGAGCAGGCCCGCGCGGCGCAGGCGGCGCGCCACCAGGCCAACGCCGAAGCCGCGCAGCGCGAGGCGGCGCTGCGCGCAACGCTCCAGCAAACCGATGCCCGTTGCGCCGGCTTGCGATCGGACGCCGAACAGGTGGACGACAAGCTGGCCGCCTGGCTCGACAAGTACACGCACAGCGAAGACGAGCTCGATCCGATCCCGGATCGCGCCATCCTTGCCAAGCTGCTGGCGACGAGCCACGAAGAAGTCCAGCGCGAACGCGAAGCCCTGCACCGGCTGGAATCGCAGGCTGCCGGCGCCGCCACGGTACTGTCCGAACGGATCGCCCAACGCGACCTGCATTCGGCCAGCGCGCCCGCCGAAGGCTATCCGCCCGCCGAGGAAGTGGCCGCCGCGCTCGCATCCGTCGACCGCGAACGCGCCGGCTTCCACGAACAGGCCGCCGCCTTGCGCCTGCAAGCCGCGCAGGACGACGAGCGCCGCATCCAGGGCCAGGCGCTGCTGGCCGAGATCGAACAGCAGCAAGCCATCGACAGCAAATGGGCCAAGCTGTCCGAGCTGATCGGATCCAGCGACGGCAAGAAGTTCCGCAATTACGCCCAGCAGTTCACGCTCGACGTCTTGCTCGGCTACGCCAACCGCCACCTGTCGCAACTGGCGCGGCGCTACCGGCTGGAGCGCGTGGTCCACGCCACCGGCCCTTCGCTCGCGCTGATGGTGCGCGACCAGGACATGGGCGGCGAGGTGCGGCCGGTCAACTCGCTGTCCGGCGGCGAAAGCTTCCTGGTGTCGCTGGCGCTCGCGCTGGGTCTGGCCTCGCTGTCGTCCAACCGCGTCAAGGTCGAATCGCTGTTCATCGACGAAGGATTCGGCAGCCTTGACAGCGATACGCTGGGCGTGGCGATGGAAGCGCTGGACGCGCTGCAGGCGCAGGGCCGCAAGGTCGGCGTGATCTCGCACGTGCAGGAGATGACAGAGCGGATCGCGGCCAGGATCGTGGTACGGCCGGCGGGCGGCGGCGCCAGCGCCATCTCGGTGCAGTAGCGGGTGCTACAATCGCGGCTTTGCCGCATCCAGCTCTCCCATCATGAACAAACCCGCCCGCTTTTTGACCTTCAAGTGCGCCAAGTGCGCCAAACCCGTCAAGGTCCAGCTGCAGAAAGTCTCCGCCTGCTCGCACATCCAGCCCTACTTCGGCGTGTGCGACTGCGGCGAAGTGAAGCTGCACGCCACCGGCAATGCCGATGCGGTCCAGTCCTTCCTGGCCTCCGGCGGCATCGACTGGCACCACCATCACTGACATGAACGCGCGCGTCACCTGGATCGAGCACGGCGAGGAACGATCGGGCGCCTGGCATTCCGAAAGCGGCTGGCCGGCGCCGAAGCACGTGGTGCCGGCCGACGACACCATGCCGGCGGACGTCGCCTATCGCCTTGCGCTCGACGGCACCGGACTGCTGTGGCGCGGCGACTACCAGAACGCGCGCCAGCTGCTGCAGGCCATCGTGCGCCGCATCGAGAACAAGCGCGGCAAGCATAAAAAGACCAAGGCGCCGGCCACGCCGGCCGAGCAGTTCCACCGCCACCGCCTCGCGCAGCTGCAGCGCGCCCGCACGCTGGCGATGGTGCTGATCCCGATCGACGCCGGCTTCGCCATTCCGCTGCGCCGCGCCCCCGACGTGCGCGAAGCCTGCATCGAAGCCTACGGCGACAGGGCCGAGCTGCCGATGGTGGTCTCGCTGCGCGAACTGCTGGGCGTGATCGGCGCGCACGAATGGCGCCGCAAGGGCGTGAACATTCCGGCGCTGGATGCGCACATCCATCCCTGGTACGGCGTGTTCTCGCCGGTGCGCGGCGAATACGTGGAGCTGGTCGCGCAGGCGCCGCTGCCGGCTGGCGCCAGGCTGGCCTTCGATGTCGGCACCGGCACCGGCGTGCTCGCGGCCCTGCTGGCGCGGCGCGGCATCCAGCGCGTGGTCGCCACCGACATGGACGAGCGCGCGCTGGGCTGCGCCCGCGAGAACATCGCGCGCCTGGGCCTGACCGGCCAGGTCGAGCCGGTCAAGGCCGACCTGTTCCCTGAAGGCCGCGCGCCGCTGGTGGTCTGCAATCCGCCGTGGTTGCCGGGCAAGCCGAGTTCCTCGATCGAATACGCGATCTACGATCCGGACAGCCGCATGCTCAAGTCCTTCCTCAACGGCCTGGCCGCGCATCTCGAACCGCAAGGCGAAGGATGGCTGATCCTGTCGGACCTCGCCGAGCACCTCGGCCTGCGCACGCGCGAGCAGCTGCTCGGCTGGATCGCGGCGGCCGGGCTGGAAGTGGCGGCGCGCCACGACACGCGTCCCGTGCACGCCAAGGCCAGCGACGCCGACGATCCTTTGCACGCCGCGCGTTCGCGCGAAATCACGTCGCTGTGGCGGCTGCGCGCGGCCGCGTGACCGTGCCGCGCTGGCAATCCGATTTGCGCCAGCAGCCAGGACGCGATACAATTCGGGCATCAGACGCGGGGTGGAGCAGTCTGGCAGCTCGTCGGGCTCATAACCCGAAGGTCACAGGTTCAAATCCTGTCCCCGCAACCAGATTCATCGAACAAGCCCGACTCCTGCAGCCGGGCTTTTGTTTTCTGGCCCAGCGCATGAGAGACAAGAAAGACAACGCGACATTCGACTTGCCGGGCTTCGAGGAGGCCTATGCGCCTCCGCCGCAGCCGTTCGAGCCGAAAAAAGGCGTGCCGCGTCAGCGCCGGGCCGCGCTCAGGCAGGAACAGCTGCAGCTGCTCGACGAAACCGATGCCACCGGCCTGCCCGTGTGGAAGCGCGACGACTCCCTCGACCTGACCGGCCTGCCCGTCTGGGCTCCGGCTTAAATCCATGACCACGCCCTTCTCCGCGCTGGCGCTCGACGCGCGCTTCCTCGCCAATCTCGACACCCTCGGCTACACCGCGATGACGCCGGTGCAGGCCGCCAGCCTGCCGCCCGCGCTCGAAGGCCGCGACCTGATCGTGCAGGCGCATACCGGCAGCGGCAAGACCGCGGCCTTCGGCATCGGCATGCTGCGCAAGCTGAATCCGATGCTGTTCGCGGTGCAGGGCCTGGTGCTGTGCCCCACGCGCGAACTGGCCGACCAGGTCGCGCAGGAGCTGCGCCGCCTGGCGCGCGGCGTCGGCAACATCAAGATCCTCACGCTGACCGGCGGCGTGGCGCTGCGCCCGCAGGCGGCATCGCTCGAGCACGGCGCCCACATCGTGGTCGGCACGCCGGGCCGCGTGCGCGACCACCTGTCGCGCCGCACGCTGGACCTCAAGCGCGTGCAGGTGCTGGTGCTGGACGAAGCGGACCGCATGACCGACATGGGCTTCTACGACGACATCGCCGCCGTCGCCCGCGAGTGCCCGCAGTGGCGCCAGACCTTGCTGTTTTCGGCCACTTACCCGGACGACATCCGCGCCGCCACTTCCGAACTGCTGCGCGATCCGGTCGAGATCGTCGTCGATGCCGCGCCCACCAAACCGCGCATCGAGCAGCGCTTCTACGAAGTGCCGCATGAGCAGCGCGACGAAGCCGTGGCCACCCTGCTGGGCAACCAGCCGCCAGGTTCCGCCATCGTCTTCTGCAACACCAAGATCCACTGCCAGGAACTGGCCGACCTGCTCGGCGCGCGCGGTTTCGCGGTCAGCGCGCTGTACGGCGAACTGGAACAGCGCGAGCGCGACGAGATCCTGCTG
>JAEWEK010000384.1 GCA_023389425.1 Pseudomonadota bacterium
GGCCAAGTACGCGCAGTTGCAGGCCGTGATGGAACTGGCCCGCCGCGCCGCCCGCGAGGAACTGGTGCGCGAACCGATCTGTTCGCCTGATGTGGCGAAGACTTATCTGCGCACCAAGTTCGGCTGCCAGCCCCATGAATCCTTCGTCGTGATGTTTCTCGACGTGAAGAACCGCCTGATCGACCACCAGGAAATGTTTACAGGCACCTTGACCCAGACCAGCGTCTACCCGCGCGAGGTGGTCAAGGCGGCGCTGCGCCGGAACGCTTCAGGCGTGGTGCTGGCCCATAATCATCCATCCGGCGTGTGCGAGCCGAGCGACGCGGATGTGCAGCTGACCAATGCGCTGGTGCAGGCGCTGGCCCTGGTCGACGTACGCGTACTCGACCATTTCGTGGTAGCAGGACAACACATTCATTCGTTTGCTGAGCACGGGCAGTTGTAGCAATTCGCCCCACCAACACCGTCGTTCCCGCGCAAGCGGGAACCCCATTTCTGATGCAAACCACTAACGCCAGCAGTACCGGTGCCTGCGCAGAAACGACGTTCGCTTGCTGCGGAATCCACGGATTTCGCAATTGTTAAATAAAGTCGATATTGTGAGAAACAATTGTTTTGCGCAAGTGATTGAATTTTCTTCGCTTTTTCAGCTATACTCTCGTTTTTCCGATTTTGGAATATTTCTAAGGAGTGCGCTATGGCACGTGTCTGCCAAGTTACTGGGAAGGGACCGATGGTTGGTAACAACGTCTCCCACGCCAACAACAAAACCAAACGCCGTTTCCTGCCTAACCTGCAGAACCGTCGCATCTACGTCGAATCCGAGAACCGCTGGGTTTCCCTGCGCATCTCGAACGCCGGCCTGCGCGTGATCGACAAGCTGGGTATCGACGCTGTCCTCGCCGACATGCGTGCCCGCGGCGAGAAAATCTAATTTAGGGAGCAGCAAACATGGCAAAAACTGGCCGCGACAAGATCAAGCTGGAATCGACCGCAGGTACCGGTCACTTCTACACCACCACCAAGAACAAGCGCACCATGCCGGGCAAGATGGAAATCATCAAGTTCGACCCGAAGGCACGCAAGCACGTTCAGTACAAAGAAACCAAGATCAAGTAATCTGATCCGTTTCCGCCGAAAGAGCCGCCCACTCAAGTGCGCGGCTCTTTTGTTTTGTCCGGCGGCCACAGCGCGCGGCCCCGCAGGCGGCACTGCTACACTGCGGACAAAGCACACATTCCAACCGGAGCAACAATGGTCATCGTGACTCACAGCGGTAAATTCCATGCGGACGACGCATGGGCGGTCGCCGTCCTCAATATTCTCTTTCCCGACGCCGACATCGTCCGCACCCGCGATACGGCCATCGTCGAAGCGGCCGATTTCGCCGTCGACGTCGGCGGCATCTGGGACCCCGCCCGCGGCCGCTTCGACCATCACCAGAAGGGTTTCGATGGCGCGCGCCCGGGCACCGGCGTGCCCTACGCCAGCGCCGGCCTGGTCTGGCGCGACTACGGCGCGCGCTGCGTGTCCGCACTGGCCTCGCTGCATACGGGACGCCAATTGTCCGATACCACCGCACAGGAAATCGCCAACGCCATCGACAGCGATATCGTGCAATACCTCGACCTGTCCGATGTCGGGGCGGCCAAGAACGCGCCCGGCGGCTATGGCCTGTCGGCAGTCATTTCCGGCTACAACCCGAACTGGATGGACGAGCAGCGCCTCGGCTACGGCGCCGAAGCGGACGCCTACCGCCTGCAACAGTTCCGCCGCGCGATGGAAGTATTGGCCGACATCATGGTCAACGCCGTCAAATACCGCGTCGGCGCCATGCTCGCGCTCAACGAGGTGCGCCAGTCGGAATTGCTGGAAGATGGCAAGGTGCTGTTCCTGAAGAACGGTGCCCTGCCCTGGTCCTCCGTCGTACGCAAGGAAATGCCGGGCGTGCTGTTTGTCATCAGCCACAACATCGCCGAACAGCGCCACATGATCCATACGGTGCCCGTCAGCGCCGACAGCTTCGACGCGCGGGCCGACCTGCCGGCAGCCTGGGCTGGCCTGCGCGACGCCGACCTGGCCGCCGTCACCGGCGTGGCGGATGCGGGCTTCTGCCACAACGGCCGCTTCATCGCTGCCGCCAAGTCCTACGAGGGCATCCGCGAGATGGCCCGCCAGGCGCTACGCGAAGCCGGGTCGCCGGCCCAGCGTTGATGTTCCGCAGGGCTCTTCCATTTCGACATTTTCCTGACAGGGGGAATGCGTAGACTGGGGAATGCCGTACCTGACGGCGCTCTCCAGGAGGAAGCAAATGAGGCGATCTGCCGTGTTCTCGGCTGCCGGATTCGCGCTGCTGGCTGCCTGCTCCACGCCATACAACGCGCCCGTCGTGGTGCACGACAGCGCGCCCTTCCCCGGCATCGCCGGCGCCGTCGCCCAGGACAGCACGCGCCAGGTCGACGTGGTGCTGGTCCACGGCATGTGTTCGCACGATGCCGGCTGGGCTCGGGACGCGATGGACAATATCACCCGGACCATCCGCAACAACACCGAAGCGCAACCGCACCCCCTGGCCGCCACCGCCAACCGGATCCAGGTGATCGAGCGCTCGGACAAGGTCGCGGGCGGCACGGTGCACCTGCATTCGCTGCTGTGGTCGCCGATGTCGAACGCGCTCAAGCGGCAGCTCGAGTACGACAACACCGGCACGCCGACCGATTGCAGCCAGGCCGGCGAGTGCAAGCCCAAGCGCGCCCATTACAACGGCAAGCTCAAGGACAGCCTGCTCAACGATTGCCTGTCTGACGCGATGATCTATCAGGGCCAGAGCAATGCGGCGATGCGGCGCGCGATGATCGATGCGATCTCGACTGTGCTGGAACGCGCCGACAAGCGGCCGGATGCGGCGCCGCTGATCGTGGTGGCGGAAAGCCTCGGCAGCAAGCTGCTGTTCGATGCGCTGAGCGACATGCTGCAACCGGAGGCGCCGCAGCGCATGCGCGAGCTCGGACAGGCGGCCGCGCGCCGCATGGCGATCGTGTTCATGGTCGGCAACCAGCTGCCCATCCTCGGACTGGCCGAGCAGCAGCTCGCCCCCGGCGTGGCGCCTCTGGGGCCGCCGGACGCGCTGCAGCGCTTTCTCGCCTTGCGCAGGATCTCGTCGCAGGCGCCTAAGCGCAGCGAAAGCCTGTCGAAGCTGGCGGTGGTGGCGTTCACGGACCCGAACGACCTGCTGTCGTACCGGCTGCTGCCCTCGCGCTACGCGGGGCCGGACGTGGTGATCGCGGATGTGCTGGTGTCGAATTCGCCGACCTGGTTCGGCTTGCTCGCCGATCCCTTCGCGGCGCACCTGAACTATATGCAGAACAAGGATGTCGGCGCGATGATCGCCTGCGGCTGGCCGCGCTCGACGGTGTGCGAGTGACCGCCAGCGTCAATCCACCGTGATTCCCGCGAAAGCGGGAATCCCATTGCTTACGCAAACCGCCAACGCAAGCGTTCGCCCTGTTCACGGATCAACACTTCAAATGAACACGGCTCCCGAAGGAGCCGTGTTCATTCATCCAGGCGATTCTTAAGCGTAGCTACGCAGCCGCAAGGAAAACTCCTGCAGCGACTTGATCCCCGACGCCTCGGCACGCACGCACCAATCCTGCAGCTGGTGCAGCAACTGGTCGCGCGTCGAATGCGAACGCTCCCAGATCGCGCCCAGTTCGACACGCATCTGGTGCATGGTCTCCAGCGCCTTGCTGTGCTGGAACAGCTCGACCAGCTGCTGCTTCTGCGGCGCTTCCAGCTTGGCCGGCTCGCGCTGCATCAGCTTGCGCGAAGTCTTGAGGAAACGCGACTCCAGCTCGGCCTTGTGCTTCAGGTGCTCGACCTCTTCGCTGAACGCGCGCTTGACCGACTTGGCATACTTGGCCATCACGTCGTAGCGATTGGCGATGACCGCCTGCAGCGTGTCGAAGTCAGCCACCGCCTTGTTCTTCACCCGCTTGGCCTTCGGCGCCACCTTCTTCACCTTGGCCAGGCCGGCGATCTCCATCATGCGGATATACATCCAGCCGATGTCGAACTCGTACCACTTGCTCGACAGCTTGGCCGAGGTCGCGAAGGTGTGATGGTTGTTGTGCAGCTCTTCGCCACCGATCAGGATGCCCCACGGGAAAACGTTGGTCGCCGCATCGTTGCAGTCGTAGTTGCGATAGCCCCAGAAGTGACCGATGCCGTTGATGACGCCGGCGGCCCAGATCGGGATCCACAGCATCTGCACGGCCCAGATCGTAATGCCGATCACCCCGAACAGGGCGACGTTAATCGGCAGCAGCATCGACACGCCGAGCCAGCTGTACTTGGTGTACAGATTGCGCTCGATCCAGTCGTTCGGGGTGCCGTGGCCGTACTTCTCCAGCGTTTCCAGGTTCTTGCTCTCGGCGCGATACAGTTCGGCGCCTTCCAGCAGCACCTTGCGGATGCCCTTCTTGACCGGGCTGTGCGGATCGTCCTCGGTCTCGCACTTGGCGTGATGCTTGCGGTGAATGGCAGCCCATTCCTTGGTTACCTGGCCCGTGGTCAGCCACAGCCAGAAACGGAAGAAGTGGCTCGGAATGGCGTGCAGGTCCAGCGCGCGGTGCGCCTGGTGGCGGTGCAGGTAAATGGTGACGCTCGCGATGGTGATGTGCGTGACGACCAGCGTGTACAGCACAAGTTCCCAGCCCGACAGGCCCACCAGGCCCGTGTCGAGGAAACCCAGCACCGCGTTCAGGGTGTTGCTAAACAAATTCATTCATGCTCCGAGGGGAATTGCCAGAATGCCGCGACGAGATGAAAACGCCGTCCCGGCAAACCGCCATTTTACGCGTAACTACTGCCCTTCGGCACCAGTTGACGCAATCATGTCGGTCTTATTGCGCGATTCGCGACATGTTCGTTGGCGGGGTGACATCGGTCAGGCGAACATCGACGCCAGTCGTTGCCAATTTGATTTGCCCGGATTGCACCAGGCCATAAATTCGCTTGTTGATTTCGGCCGCGACACCGCCCAGCCCGTTCTCCGGATCGCCGACCCAGAAGCCGACGTCGAGCTCATAGCCTTCCGGCGCGAGGCGGCTCAGGCCCACGCCCGGACCCGGATCGGCCAGCACGCGCGGCACCTCCTTGGCCACCTCCATCAGCAGGGGCATGACCACCGTCAGGTCGCTGCCGTGCTGGACGATCAGTTTGGTCGACCCGCGCACGCGGCGGCTCGACAGCGACTGGTTCTGCACCGGCACCGAGATCAGCATCTCGTTCGGCAGCACGGTTTCCACGCCGTCCAGGCCCTGCAGCACGGTGTAGCGGGTGTTGATGTTGGCGACCTTGCCGGTGTACTTGTCGAGCGTAATCATGTCGCCGATCGACAGGCTGCGTTCCAGCAGGATGATAAAGCCCGACACGTAGTTGCTCGCGATCCGTTGCATACCGAGGCCGAGGCCGACACCGAAGGCGCCGCCGAACACCGACAGCACGGTCAGGTCCAGTCCCATCAGCTTCATGCACGACAGCACGACAACGACAATCAGCAAGGTTTTGCTGACGCGCGCCAGCATCACCCGGATCGAGGTGTTGACGCTGGCCATGCCCATGATGCGTTCCTGCAGCGCCGCGCCGATCCACAGCGCCAGCATGACCAGCACCACGATCAACACGCCGCCCTGCAGCACCCCGGCCACGCTCGGCCATTCTTTATCGTTCTTGCCGATCGGCAGGTACATCCTGTCCAGGAAGTCGTAGACGTCGTCCCACATCCCGGAGATGTACAGTGCCGCGCCCAGCCACGCCACCAGCGCGAATACCTTCTCGAAGGTGACGAAATGCGCGCCGAGCTCGCCGGTGCGGGCGAATACCCGCCGCAACAAGTAGAACACGGCGCGGATCACCGCCAGCGACAGGAAGATCGGGATCGCCACCCGCACCAGGTTGATGTGAAGGTGCTGCCAGACCAGGATGTGCTTGGCCGCGTACAACAGGCCGACCACGATCAGGGGATCCAGCACGGCGGAGAAGCTTTCGGCGCCGAGGCGCACGAAGCCACGCTCGCGCTCGCCGCGGCCCGCCATCAGTTTGCGGATGATGCGCGCCAGCAGCCAGCCGATGGCGGCGCAGGTGAACACCGCCACCGCCTGCCACTTGATGCCTGGCCGGGACAGGTCCTCAATCAGGTCGGGAAGCAGGCTGGACAGCGGTGAACTCGTCATCTTATTGCTCGCCCTCTTCTTCCGCGGCCTTGGCCGGTTTCGCTGCCATTGCCTTGCGCTCCAGTACGGCGGCGAAGAAGCCGTCGGTATTGTGCTT
>JAEWEK010000016.1 GCA_023389425.1 Pseudomonadota bacterium
GCCCTCGCCCAGCCGGGCCAGGCGGGCGCCGGCGCCGCTGGAATCGCCGGCGGCGATCAGCTGCTCGATGGCGGCGCCGGCTTCGCCCAGCTGCCTGTGCAGGCCGCCCAGGTACAGCAGCAGGCGGTTGGCGTCGATGCCGAGGCGGCGCAGGGTCTGTGCCGGCGCTTCGGCGTCGCCGGCGTGCAGGCTGGCGAGCAGCGCGCGCACGGCCTCGGGATCGAAGGGCTTGACGAGATAGCCGGAAGCGCCCAGCAGGCTGGCCTGGTCGACCGTCGCGCGCTCGTCGGCGGCGGAGGCCAGCACGAAGGGCATGCCGGGGAAGCGCGCATCGGAGCGCAGCCGTTCCAGCAGGTCCATGCCGGACAGGCGCGGCATGCGCAAGTCGCAAAAGACGATCGCCGGCCGCAAGCCGCCATCGAGCAGGCCCCACGCGTCCTCGCCATCCTCGGCTTCGACCACCTCGTAGCTGCCGCCGGCGTCGACCAGGTGCATCAGCACCATGCGCGACACCACGTCGTCGTCCACCACCAGCACCAGGGTCCGTTCCGTCATCGCCTCTCCCGTTTCGCGCATTATAGCGGGCCGCGCCTCAGGCGCAGGCGGCATCGAAGGCGCGCAGCAAGCGCGCCAGTTGCGGCAACCCGGCCTGCAGCGTGTCGATGTCGCCGCTGTCGGCCGCCGCTTCCAGCTGGCCGCACAATTCCGCCAGCGCCGTCTCGCCGAGATAGGCGGCGCTGCCGCGCAAGCCGTGCAGCAGCATGGCGCTGGCTTCGCGGTCGGCGCACTGCACGGCCTCCTCGAGCTGGGCGCGGCGGCGCGGCAGGTCGGCGGCAAAGGCGGCACGCATGCGCTGGCGCAGGTCGGCGCCCTGCACCGCTCCGGCCGCCGCCTCCTGCGGCGCCGGGCCGGTGAACACGCCGAACATCTCGTCCAGTTCGGCCGTGCTGTGCTGCGCCCGCGGCGCCTGGGCCAGCGGCGCCAGCACGACGCCGCGCGCCAGCTGGCGTTCGATCGCGCGCGCCAGCTGGAAGTGCAGCGCCTCCTCGTCGATCGGCTTGGACAGGAAGCCATCCATGCCGCAGGCAAGGTAGCGCGCGCGGTCCTCGTCGCTGGCATTCGCGGTGAGCGCCACGATCATCACCTGCGGGTCGAGCACCGGCGCGTCCTTCTCGCCGCCGGCGCGAATCAGGCGCGCAGCCGTGGCGCCGTCCATCTCCGGCATGCGCCCGTCCATCAGCACCAGGTCGTAGCGCCGGCGCGCGCAGGCAGCCAGCGCCAGCTGGCCGTTGCCGGCGATGTCGACCTCGTGGCCCAGTTCTTCCAGCAGGGTGCGCACGATGATCTGGTTGGTCGGGAAGTCTTCCGCGCACAGCACCGCCAGCCGATGCGTGTGCGGCTCGCGCCGCTCGCGCACCGGCTGCGGTGGCTGCACGCCGTCGGCCAGCGGCAAGACGAAGCTGAAAGTGCTGCCCACGCCTTCGGTGCTCTCGACCGTGATCCAGCCGCCCATCAGTTCGACCAGCTGGCGGCAGATCGCCAGTCCCAGCCCGGTGCCGCCATAACGGCGCGTGGTGGTGCTGTCGGCCTGCTCGAATTTCTGGAACAGGCGCGGCAAGGCGGCGGCGGCGATGCCGATGCCGGTGTCGCGCACCGAGAAGCGGATCATGTTGGGCCGCGCGATCCCCGCTTCGATCCTGAGCTGGTCGCCGGGGCGGCGCTCGACCGTCAGGGTGATGGTGCCGTCGTTGGTGAACTTGAAGGCATTGCCGAGCAGGTTGACCAGCACCTGCCGCAGCCGGGTCGGATCGCCGACCACGAAGCGCGGCAGGCCCGGCGCCAGCTCGATCCCGAAGCCGACGCTGCGCGCCGCCGCCTGCTCCTCGAACAGGCTGGCCACGTGGTCGATCGCGGCAGGCAAGGCGAAGTCGATGTTCTCGATGGTCAGCTTGCCCGCTTCGATCTTCGAAAAATCCAGCAGGTCGTTGATGATCGCCAGCAGCGACTGCGCATTGGCCTGGCCGCGCTCGATCTGCTCGCGCGTGGTGTTCTTCAGCTGGCGGTCGCGCAGCGCGAAGCCGAGCATGCCGATCACGCCAGCCAGCGGAGTGCGCATCTCGTGGCTCATATTGGCCAGGAATTCGGACTTCTGCCGGGTCGCGTCCTCGGCGCGCTGCTTGGCCAGGCGCAGGCGCTCCTCGTTGTCCTGCAGCGCGCGGTTGGCCTGGGCCAGCTCCTCGGTATTGCGGCTCACCTCGCGTTCGCGCTCGCGCAGCTCGGTGGTCTGGCGCTCCAGCAGGCGGTTCTGCTGCTCGATGCGCTCGGTGCGCGCGCTCACCTGGCGTTCCAGCAGGTCCTTCTGGCGCCGCAGGTTGGACAGGCGCGCCATCACGATGCCGTAGCCGATGCCGGCCAGCAGCAGCACGCCCAGCAGGCGGAACCACCAGGTCTTCCAGTACGGCGGCGCGATCACGATCTTCAGTTCGGCCGGGGTGCTGCTCCAGACGCCGTCCTTGTTGGCGGCGCGCACCTTGAACACGTACTCGCCCGGGTCGAGGTTGGTGTAGGTGGCGAAGCGCTTGGTGGCGTCGGCGCTGACCCAGTCGCGGTCGAAGCCTTCCAGCTTGTAGGCGAAGCGGTTGCGCTGCGGGGCGGCGTAGTGCAGCGCCGAGAACTCCAGCGTGAACACCGATTCGGCCGAATCCAGGTGGATGGCCGTAGCATGCTCGATCGGGCCGGACACGCCGTCGCGCCGCACCTGGCTGACCGGGCGGTTGAAGATCTGGAAGCCGGTGATGACGGCGCGCGGCGCGATGCCGTTGTCGCGGATGGCGTCCGGGTTGAAGGCGGTGATGCCGTTGAAGCCGCCGAAATACAGGGTGCCGTCGGCCGCGCGCAGCGCCGAGGTGTCGTAATAGGCGCCCTCGATGGTGCCGTCGACGGCGACGTAGTTGCGCCAGCTCGTGGTGGCCGGGTCGAAGCAGGACAGGCCGGCGCTGGTCGAGACCCAGATGCGGCCGGCGCGGTCTTCCAGCATCGCCGCCACGTCGTCGTTGCCCAGGCCGTCGCGGGTGGTGTGGCGCAGGAAGCGGATGGTGCCGTCCTTTTCCTCCACCATCCGGTTGACGCCGGCGGCGGTGCCGACCCACAGGTTGCCCTTGCTGTCCTCCATCAGGTAGTGGACCTCGTCGTGGGTCAGGCTGGAAGGATCGCGCTCGTCATGGTGGAAGTGGCGGAACTTGCCGGTGGCGCGGTCGAGCAGGTTCAGGCCGTCGAAGGTGCCGACCCACAGGCGGCCGCGCCGGTCCTCCAGGATCGGGCGCACGATATTGTCGGTCAGGGTGCTGGCATCGCCGGGGTCGCGCTTGTAGGTGGTCAGCTTGCCGTCCGCGTCGAGCCGGTGCAGGCCGCCGGAGCTGGCGATCCACAGCGTGCCGGCGCGGTCGATGTACATGTAGCGCACGTCGTTCGCTTCGGTGTCGCCCGGCACCAGCAGGCGCCGCGTGAAGTGGCCGGTGGCCGGGTCGAAGCGCGTGATGCCGCGGCCGCTGCCGATCCAAAGCGCGCCGCCGGCCTCGCGCGCCAGCGCGGCGCCCATGGTGTCGATCAGGCTGTCGGGATTGTTCGGCTCGTGCCGGTAGGCGCGCACCGTGCTGCCGGTGGCCGGATCGTACAGGTTGAGGCCCGCATTCGTGCCCAGCCACAGCTTGCCGGCGCCATCCGGCGCCAGCGCGTGCACCTTGTTATCGGCCAGTACCAGCTTGTCGTCCGGCTGGCGCACGATGCGGGTGAAGCCGCCGCTGCCGAGGTCCACGTGCGAGGCGCCGGCGTACCAGGTGCCGACCCAGAAGGTGCCGACGCGGTCGCTGTACAGCGCCGAGACCTGGTTGTCGGCCAGGCTGTGGTCGTCGATCGGCACGTGCGCATAATTGGCGAAGCGGCCGGCGCGCACGCGCCAGCGGTACAGGCCGTTCTCGCGCGAGCCGATCCACACTGCGCCGTCCGGTCCCTGGTACAGCTTGGTGACTTCGCCCGGCTTGAGGCCGTCCGCGAGGCCGAACACGCGGCGCTCGCCCTGCGGCGCCCGGGACCAGCGTTCGAGTCCGGACTGGCTGCCGATCCACAGCGCGTCGTCGCGGTCCACCAGCAGCGCGCGCACCGCGTCCTTGTGCGCAGCGCCGGCGGCCGGGTAATGCTGGAAACGCTCGCTGCCCGGATCCATGCTGGACACGCCGGCCGAGGTGCCGATCCACAGCCGCCCGCGGCTATCGAGCGCCAGCGCGTTGACGCGGTCGTCGAGCAGGCTGGCCGGATCGTCCGGCACCCGGTGCCAGGTGCGGAACTTGCCGCTGGCGGGGTCGAAGTGCTGCAGGCCGTCGCCGGTGGCGATCCACATGCCGCCCTGGCGGTCGTCGAGAATCGCCATCACGCGCCGGTTGCCGTTGCCCAGGCGGTAGGGCTCCTTCGGCACGAAATGGGTGAAGGACTGGGTGTCCGGTTCGTAGCGATCGAGGCCGCCGTCGGTGCCGACCCACAGCTGGCCGCGGCGGTCCACGTGCAGCGCGCGGATGTAGTTGTGGGCCAGGGTGCGCACGTCGCCGACCGCATTGCGGTAGTTGGTGACGCGGTAGCCGTCGAAGCGCGACAGGCCGGTCTGCGTGCCCAGCCAGATGAAGCCGTCGGCATCCTGGGTGATGGCCAGCACGGTTTCCTGCGCCAGGCCGTCGTCGGTGGTCAGGTGGTCGAAGCGCAGCGTGGCGGCCGGCGCGGCGCCGGCCGGGGCGCCGATGGCCAGCGCCAGCAGCAGGATCAGGGCAAACAGTCGTTTCATGCGAAGAAGGCCAGCACTTCGTGGCGCCGGGCAAAGGTATCGCGCCGGCCGAGGTCGACCAGTTCGCGCGTGAAGCTGTGTTCGAACAGCAGGTAGGACGCCAGCGCGGCGCCGCGGCTTTCCATCGCGCCGACCGCGCCCAGCAGCATGCGCACCGGCCGCGGCAGCGCATGCGCATGGCGCGCCGCGATCTCGTCGAGGCGCTCGGACGGCGCGATCACCAGCAGCTTCAGGGGCCGCAGCGTCATCCGGGCCCGCTCGCGCGCCGACATCATCGACAGGGTCTGGTTGATGCGGTTGGCGCGTTCGACGTCGGCCGCCAGGCTGTCGAAGAAGATCGAGGACAGCGCATGGCCGGCGATCTGGGCCAGGCTCGGATAGTGGGTCGACGGCGGGCCGGGCGGCGCCTCGGCGGCGCGCCCGGCCCCGACCACCAGCACGCGGTCGGCGCCGAGATGGACGGCCGGCGAGATCGGCGACAACTGGCGCATCGATCCATCGCCGCAGTATTCGAGGCGGCCGTCCAGGTACAGCGGCACGGCCGGGAAGATGAAGGGGATCGCGGACGAAGCCAGCAGGTGCTCGACGCCGATCTGGTCGGCCAGCGCCAGGCGCTGGGTGCGCACCCACGGCATCACCTCGGCCGCGCTCTGGTAGAAGGTGACGTGGTGCCCCATCGTGTACGAGGAGGCGGTGACGGCCAGCGCGTGCAGGTGGCCGGACGCCAGCGCGCGGTCCAGCCGCGGCAGGTCGAGGATGCGGTGCAGCAGGCCGCACAGCGGCGTATTGTCCAGCAGCGAAGTGGGCGGCGCGGCCTGCCATTTGCGCATCAGCCAGCCGAAGGCCAGCAGCGACAGCCAGCGGCCGCCGGAACGCATGATGCCGGCCAGGTCGGCGCGGTAGACCTGCTCGGCCTTGATG
>JAEWEK010000055.1 GCA_023389425.1 Pseudomonadota bacterium
GCCGAAGGTCCAGATCAGCAGGCCCGACAGCAGGCCGGTGAACAGTTCGATGCCCGGATAGCGCACCGGGATCGGCGCCTTGCAGGTGCTGCATTTGCCGCGCAAGAACAGCCAGCTGATGACCGGGATATTTTCCAGCGCCGTGATCTGGTGGCCGCAGTGCGGGCAGCGCGAGCGCGGCACCATCAGGTTGAAGCGGTCGGTGTGCGGCAGTTCCTTGCCCAGCTCGTTGGCGACATAGTTGTCGGACTCGCGCTGCATCATCGCCGGGATCCGGTAGATCACCACGTTCAGGAAACTGCCGATCAGCAGGCCCAGCACGATGGCGGCGATGGTGGGGGCGAGCATGGCTGGCGCGGCAAAGAGGAGCGTGTCGGGGTGCATGGCGTGGGAAAAAAAGATTCCTAAGATCAACCTATTGTAGGGCTTTTCCGCGTTTTGGCGAAGCGGCTTCCGAGGCCGATGCCGATCATGACGCAGGCGCAGCGATCGAGGCGAGCGCGTTTGTCCGAGATCAGCCGGCGCGGCCGGCCGCATGGCTAAGCTGCCATCATGTCGACAGCATCGGGGGAGCGCTCATGACTACCGTGGCCGCGGACGCACTGGCCGCCGAATTCGGCTGCAATCACTTCCGTGCGGCACTTTCCCAGTTCGCCACCGGCGTCACCATCGTCATGACCCGCGCGCCTGACGGGGCGCTGCACGGGCTCACCGTGAACTCCTTCAATTCGGTCTCGCTCGATCCCCCACTCGTGCTGTGGAGCCTGGCGAACACGGCGCGCAGCATGCCGGCGTTCAGCCGTGCCGCGCACTATATCGTCAACGTGCTGGCGTCGCACCAGCTGGAACTTGCCCTGCGTTTCTCGCGCGATGCCGGCGACCGTTTCGCGGCGCTCCAATACGCCGAGTCCGCCGCCGGGCTGCCGATACTGCCCGGTGTCGCGGCATGGTTCGAATGCCGCGCCCGCAGCCGCTACCTCGAAGGCGACCACGTCATTTTCGTGGGTCAGGTCGAACATTGCCACGTCAATCCGAGCCAGCCGCTGGGCTTCCATGGCGGCAAATTCATCGTCATCTGATCCGGGACTCCCATGCAACGCAACCAACTCAGCTTCGTCAACCATGCCAGCTTCATTGTCGAGAACGACAGCGCGCTGCTGCTGGTCGATCCCTGGCTGGAAGGGCCGGCCTTCAACAACGGCTGGAGCCTGCTCGACCAGTCGACCAGCGGCGAAGCCCTGATCGGCCGCCTGAACAAGTCCGGGCTGCCGGTGTTCATCTGGTTCTCGCACGAGCATCCGGATCACTTCTCGATTCCCTTCCTGCGCAAGTTCAAGGAGCAGTTCCGCGGCATCGCCACCTTCCTGTTCCAGCACACGCTGGACAAGCGCGTGGTCGCCTACCTGCGCAAGAGCGGGTTCGACGTGCGCGAGTGCCGGCCCGGCGTGCCGGCGGTGCTCGGGCGCGAGATGCGCATCACCGTGCATCCCTTCGGCGATGGCGACTCATGGTGCCTGATCCAGAGTGGCGACCGTGCCATCGTCGACCTGAACGACTGCGTGCTCAATACCGCGCAGCAGTGTCGCGTCATCAAGGCCCAGGTGTCGGCCCTGGCGCCGCGCATCGACTACCTGTTCACGCAATTCGGCTACGCCAACTGGGTCGGCAATCCCGAGCAGCGGGCGGAGCATCGCGCGGCCGCGCGCGAGAAAATCCGGCGCATCGCCGTACAACTCGAATACCTGCGGCCGAAGGTAACGGTGCCGTTCGCCTCCTTCGTCTATTTCAGCAGCGAGGAGAACGCCTACCTGAACGAAGCGCAAAACACGCCGCAGGACATCGTGGACGCACCGGAGCTGGGCAAGTGGGCGCCGGGCATCCGCTTCCTGTGTCCCGGCAGCGTGGTGGACCTGGAGACGGACAGCGCCGCCAGCCTGACGCGGGAACACGAGCGCGCGCTGGCGCACTGGCAGGCATTGCTGGGGCAACGCGGCAAGCTGCTGCCGCGGGCGCAAGAGGTGCCGCTCGCCGACATCAGGACCGCCTTCATGAAGTACCGCGCGCAGGCCGACCAGAGCCTGCATGGCCTGCCGCGCCTGCTCGAAGCGGCGCGCAGGATCGAGGCGCTGGTGCTGCACCTGTCCGATCTGCGGCTCACCGTGTCGTTCTCGTACCGCCATGGCTGCAAGGTGCTGGCGGCGGATGCGCCCTTCCATGTGTCGACCACGTCGGGCAACGCGCTCTTCCTGTTCAAGAATGAATACGGCTACGACACGACGCAGGTGAATGGGCGCTTCCGCGTGGCGCGGCAGTCGGCGCTGGGCGTGTTCAGCCGCTTTTTCCTGCCGCAGCGGATGGCCAAGAACGGCTACAACCGAAAGCACCCGCTGGTGATGGCGCGCTATTTGGCAGGCAATGCGATCGCCCGGGCGGGGCGCGAACTGCAAGCGAAACTTGGACTGTCGGGCTGAGGTGTCCACCAGCTTCGCAGAGGCCCCTCGCGCCGACATCGAAAGTACGGGGAATCGATTCTTCTGAAATCGAAAGAAGCGGACGCGTTCTCGCAGCGCGTCGAGGTCCGCGGCGACATGCTGCGGCTTGAGCGGATCCTCGATATCGATGAGCGCCGCGTCCTGTGTTCGGCGCGCGATGCTGACCTGCGGCGCGCCTTTTTCGCGGAGGTGCGATCCGTGCTCGATGCTACTGCGGGGGGGATGTTGAAGAGTAGCAGCCGCTAGACCGGCTGCAGAACATGGAGACGGTGGGCCTGTGACAGCTACCAGCTCACGCGCGGGACCGGCGCGGTGAGCTGGCAAGCAAGGCAAGCTGCCTCAGACCACCGAGCCCAGCTTGAAGATCGGCAGGTACATCGCGACCACCAGGCCGCCGATGAGCACGCCGAGAATCACCATGATGAGCGGTTCCATCAGCGAGGACAGGCCGGCCACGGCCTCGTCCACTTCTTCCTCGAAGAAGTCGGCCACCTTGCCCAGCATGGCGTCCAGCGCGCCGGATTCCTCGCCGATCGCGACCATCTGCGTGACCATGTTCGGGAAGGCCTCGGTGTTCTGCATCGCGATGGTGAGGCTGGTACCGGTGGAGACCTCGGTCTGGATGCGCTTGGTCGCTTCCACGTAGACGAAATTGCCCGATGCGCCGCCGACGGAATCGAGCGCCTCGACCAGCGGCACGCCGGCCGCGAACATGGTCGCCAGGGTACGGGTCCAGCGGGCGATGGTCGCCTTGCGGATCACCGAGCCGAACACGGGCAGGCGCAGCAGGAAGCGGTCCATCGCATTTTGCACCTTGACCGAGCGCTGCCAGGCCTGGAAGAAAAAGTACAGCGAACCGAAGATGGAGCCGAAAATCAGCCACCAGTAGGAGACGAAGAATTCTGAAATCGCAATCACGACCAGGGTCGGGGTCGGCAGGTCGGCGCCGAAGCTGGCGAACACGGACTTGAACGCCGGCACCACCCAGATCATGATGACGGCGGTGACGATGAAGGCAATGCCGAGAATCGAGCACGGGTACATCAGGGCCGATTTGATCTTGGCTTTGACGGCCAGCGTCTTTTCCTTGTAGATCGCCAGGCGCGTCAGCAGGTCCTCGAGAATACCGGCCTGTTCGCCGGCGCCCACGAGGTTGCAGAACAGCGCATCGAAATACAGCGGGTACTTGCGGAAGGCGTTGTTCAGCGCGGTGCCGGTCTCGACGTCCGCGCGCAGGTCCATGATGAGCTTGGACATGGACGGGTTGGCATGGCCGCGGCCGACGATGTCGAAGGACTGCAGCAGCGGCACGCCGGCCTTCATCATCGTCGCCAGCTGGCGCGTGAACATGGTCAGGTCCTTGTCGGTGATCTTCTTGCCGGCGCGGTAGACCTTTTTCTTGACCTTGGTGACGAGGATGCCCTGGCGCCGCAGCGTCACGTTGACGATCGTTTCGCCGCCCGCGCGCAGTTCCCCGCGCACCGTCCGGCCGGCTTTGTCCTTGCCTTCCCAGGTGTAGACGGTTTCCTTGGTGGAGGCGCCCGCCGTGCTTCGCGATGATGCGGAAGTGGCCATGTGTTCCCTTATTCGTTGGTGCAACCGAGCACTTCTTCCAGGCTCGTCATTCCTTGCTTCACTTTCATCAGGCCGGAGCGGCGCAGCGAGTTGATGCCCTCCGAGTCGGCCTGGGCGGCGATCTGCATCGAGTTGCCGTTAGAGAGGATCAGTTTCTCGATGGCCGGCGAGATCGGCATGACCTGGTAAATGCCGACCCGGCCCTTGTAGCCGCTGCCCATGCAGCGGTCGCAGCCGACCGGGCCGTAGGGCTTCCAGTCGCCTTCGAGGTCGGACTCGCGGTAGCCGGCCGCCAGCAGCGCTTCGCGCGAGGTTTCCAGCGGCTGCTTGCAGTTGCACAGGCGGCGCGCCAGGCGCTGCGCGGTGATCAGGATGATGGACGAGGCGATGTTGAACGGTGCCACGCCCATGTTCATCAGGCGCGTCAGCGTCGACGGGCCGTCGTTGGTGTGCAGGGTCGAGAACACCATGTGGCCGGTCTGCGCGGCCTTGATCGCGATGTCGGCGGTTTCGAGGTCGCGGATCTCGCCGACCATGATCACGTCCGGATCCTGGCGCAGGAAGGATTTGAGCGCCGCCGCGAAGGTCAGGCCGGCCTTGTCGTTGACGTTGACCTGGTTGACGCCGGGCAGGTTGATCTCGGCCGGGTCTTCCGCGGTCGAGATATTGATGCCCGGCTTGTTGATGACGTTCAGGCAGGAGTACAGCGACACGGTCTTGCCGGAACCGGTCGGCCCCGTCACCAGCACCATGCCGTAGGGGCGCTGGATCGCGTCCAGCAGCAATTCCTTCTGGTCCGGCTCGTAGCCGAGCGAATCGATGCCCATCTGCGCCTGGGTCGCGTCCAGGATACGCATCACGGTCTTTTCGCCGAACAGCGTGGGCAGGGTGCTGACGCGGAAGTCGACGGTCTTGGTGGGCGAGACGATCAGGCGCAGGCGGCCGTCCTGCGGGATGCGCTTTTCGGAAATGTCGAGCTTGGACAGCACCTTGATGCGCGACACCAGCTTGTCGCGGATCGCCAGCGGCGGCGAGGCATGTTCGCGCAGCATGCCGTCGACACGCAGGCGGATGCGGTAGAACTTCTCGAAGGGCTCGAAGTGGATGTCCGATGCGCCGAGGTTGATCGCGTCCATCAGGATCTTGTTGAGGAAGCGGACGATCGGCGCGTCCTCGACTTCGCTGGGCGCCTCGGCCGGCGCCTGCTGCTGCGCTTCTTCCTCGGCGAACTCGATGTCGCCTTCCTCGCCGGCCAGCTCGTTGATCGCGTCCTCGGCGCTCTTGCTCAGCTGGGACAGCAGGTTGAGCAGCACGTCGTGGGCGACGATCACCGGCTCCACTGTCGCTTCGCTCTGGAACTTGATCTGGTCGAGGGCCTGGGTATTGGTCGGGTCCGACACGGCCACCGACATCTTGTTGCCGCGCTTGGCCAGTGCGATCACGCGCTGCGCCTGCATCAGCTTCATGTCGATCGCCGCCGAGCGGATCAGCTCGGGGTTGCAGGCCGTCAGGTCGAGCAGGGGGTAGCCGAAGGTTTCGGCGCAGAACACGGCGAGCGAGCCGCCGTCGATGTCGCCGCTGCCGAGCAGGGCGTCGATGAACTGGGTCTTTTCGGCGCTGGCGTTCTTTTGCAGGGTCTCGGCCTGGGCCGCCGTCAGGCGCCCGGCCTGGACCAGCGCGCGTGCCAAACCGGACATCGGTGTGCCTGAAGTCGCGGTAGGTAGGACTGCTGCCATATTTTTAGGAGGCCGAAAGACGGACGAAATCGCCGGACAGAGGACAAACTGCCCCGGCGGACTCAGGGATGATGCCTTTGGGCAAAACTTTTGTAAAGCTTTGTAGCGTGGGAAAGATGCGCATGCACCACGGCCCCGCTACCTCATGGTGCTTCCTGCGCGGCCTATCCGCTTTACATAAAGTCAAGTGTGCTGGCACTTGGATAATGCGCGTTAGCGCGGCGGAAACGGATCAGGCCGCGAGTTGCTGGCGCCGGCCGCTGGGGCGGAGCAGCTTGACGACCTTGATGGCCTGGTTCTGCACCTGTACCACTTCGATGATGCAATTGCCGACCTTCAGGGCAATCGGCGCGTCGGGGATATCCTGCAACTGCTCCAGCAGCAGGCCGTTGATGGTCTTCGGGCCGTCGGTGGGCAGATTCAGTCCGAGGTGCTTGTTGATGTCGCGCAGCGGGGTGCTCGCTTCCAGCAGGCATTCGCCCTGGGCGTTCCACTGCATGCTGTCGCTGCCGCCGGCCCCGGGCATCGAGGTGGTGAAGTCGCCGATCATCTCCTCGATGATGTCCTCCAGCGTCACCAGCCCCTGCACCTCGCCATATTCGTCGACGATGATGCCGAGCCGCTCGCGGTTTTCCTGGAAATACTGGAGCTGCGTAAACACGCCGGTGTCCTGCGGTATGTAGTAGGGCTCGGCCAGCAGTTCGCGGAAATGTTCGGTGGTCAGGTCGTCGGCCTGGTTCAGCAGGCCGACCGCCTTGCGCACGTGCAGGATGCCGAGGATCTTGTTGATCTCGCCTTCATAGACCGGCAACTTGTTGTGATAGCAGGTCGCCAGTTCGTTCTTGATCGCCTCGATCGGCTGGGCCAGGTTCAGCGCCTCGATCTGGGCGCGCGGGGTCATGATGTCCTCGACCGAGATCTTTTCCAGGTCGAACAGGTTGAGCAGGATGCTCTTGTGCTTTTGCGGGATGAAGTTGCCGCCTTCCAGCACGATCGAGCGCAGTTCCTCCGGCGACAGGCGGTGCTGGTGCCCACTGCTGCCGGAACGGATGCCAAAGGGCCGCAGGATGGTCGACACGAACAGGTTGACGAACCAGATCACCGGCTTGGCCACGCTCATCATCCACTTCAGGAAGATGCTGGAGCCCAGCGAGATGTATTCGGGATAAGTGGCACCGATCACTTTCGGCGAGATTTCCGCGAACACGATCAGCAGGAATGCCACCACGGCGGTGGCGATGGTGATGACGCTTTCCTCGTGGCCGAAGAACAGGATGGCGATAGCGGTGACCAGCGCGGTCGCCATCGCATTGATGAGCGTGTTGGCGATCAGCACCAGCGACAGCAGCTTGTCGGTGCGTTCAAGCAGCCACAGCGTTGTGATCGCGCGCCGGTTGCCGCGCTTGGCGAGGTGGCGCAGGCGGTATTTGTTGGCCGCCATCAGGGCCGTTTCGGCCATCGCGAAAAAGGCCGAGCAGAGAATCAGCAGGACGAGTGCAAGGACCAGCGCCCAAAGCGGTACGGTATCCAAGGCTCACCGTAAAGGAAATGTGGGAATGTGCGTGTGCGCACAGCTTCTTGCCGTCGCGCTGGCGGCGTCGAAAAAACGAGCCGCAGCGGTCGATTCTAAGCGAACCTTATCACCTGTGCAAGTTGACGGGAACGGCCTCAGTTCCACCAGTGCGAGGTGACGCCCGCCTCGGGCAGGCGCGCCTGGGCCACGCCATGGACGATGCCGGCGGCCAGCGCCTGTTCGGCATCGAAGATGCGCGCGTTGCCATACAGGTTGCCGCGGATGTCTTCCGGCGCCGTGGCCTTGCCCGTGGCCTCGTCGAAAATGCGGGCATAGCGTTCGGCATCGAAGTCCAGGCATTCGCGCCACTCGGACACGCGCGAATGGTCGGCCGCGACGAGGTTGCCGAAACCCCAGTGCAGCGGATGCACGAGGAAGCGGGTGCCGGGACAGGCGTAGCGCTTGCCGGCCGCGAGGAAGATCGGCACGCCGACCGATTCGACGCTGCCGATATTGTGGGTGGTCAGCGGCAGCGGCAGCGACTTCAGGAAGAAGTACAGCGCGAACCCGGCCGTCATGTTGCCGCCTTCGGTGGACATGTGCAGCTCGATTTCGCTGGCCCCGCTTTGCAGGGCTTGCAGGCACAGGTTGCGCACCGTGCACGCCGAATGCTGGTTGATCGGCCCGATGAAGTGGACGATGTGCAATGCCATGTGCTCTCCCGATGCTGTCGGGGAAAGGATAGCAAGTTTGGCTTGTGCCCAGCGTCCGGCTGGTCAGCTGCCGCGGTAGGTCGAATAGGACCACGGCGTGACCACGAGCGGCACATGGTAGTTCTGGCTCGGGTCGGCGATGCCGAAGGCGATGGTGATGCGGTCGAGGAAGCGCGGTTCCGTCATCGGCGCCCCCTGGGCTGCGAAATAGTCGCCCGCGTGGAACACCAGCTCGTATTGCCCAGCCTTCAGGGCCTCGCCTTCCAGCAGGGGAGCGCTGCAGCGGCCATCCTGGTTGGTGGCGTCCTGCTTGACCAGGCGGCGCTCGCCCGCCTCGAGCATGAACAGCTCGACCTTCACGCCTGCGCCAGGCCAGCCGTGCGCGGTGTCGAGCACGTGGGTGCTGAGTTTTCCCATTGTCGCTTCCTCAATAAAATCGGAAAGCGAGTCATGATATACGGATGTGCTTCTGGCAATATATCGCCAGCGTTATATACTGCTAGCGTATGGCGCGATATCCCAAATCCATAATCCGCGTCATATAAGCCAAATCAGAATCCGGATATAAGCACGGCGGAGGCGGATGTTAACCTACCAGCTTGGGTTAAAACCGAGACAACAATGTCAGATCCGATCCGTTTCTATTACCGCGGCGCCGTCCAAGAAGTGAGCGGCGCTGCTCCTACGCGCACCATCCTGCAGCATTTGCGGGAGGATCTGCATTGCACCGGCACCAAGGAAGGCTGCGCCGAAGGCGACTGCGGCGCCTGCACCGTGGTGGTGGGCTCGCTCGAAGACGGCCAGCTCGAACTGAAGGCCGTCAATTCCTGCATCCAGTTCCTGCCTACGCTCGACGGCAAGGCCCTGTTCTCGGTCGAAGACCTGCAGCAGCCGGACGGCGCGCTGCATCCGGTCCAGCAGGCGCTGGTCGAATGCCATGGCTCGCAATGCGGCTTCTGCACGCCGGGCTTCGCGATGTCGCTGTGGGGCCTGTACCTCAAACAGAATGGCGACGCGCCGACCCGCGCGCAAATCGACGACGCGCTCTCGGGCAACCTGTGCCGCTGCACCGGCTACCGACCCATCATCGACGCCGCCCAGCGCATGTGCGAACTGCCCAAGGCCGGTTTCGACCAAGCCGTGCTGGCTGCGCAACTGGAAGCGCTGCAGCGCGGCGCGGGTTTCGATTACGCCGCTGACGGCAAGCGCTTTTTCGCGCCGCGCACGGTGGCGGAACTTGCCGCACTGCGCGCCGCCCATCCGCAGGCCGTGCTGCTGGCGGGCTGCACCGACGTCGGCCTGTGGGTCACCAAGCAGATGCGCGAGCTGGGCGAAATCATCTACCTCGGCCAGGTGGCCGAACTGAAAACCATCGCGGAGCGCGACGGCATGATCGAGATCGGCGCCGGCGCCAGCCTCGACGACGCCTACGCCGCCATCTGCCGCCACTATCCGGACCAACTGTCCGAGCTGTGGCAGCGCTTCGCCTCGCTCCCGATCCGCAATGCCGGCACGCTGGGCGGCAATGTCGCCAACGGCTCGCCGATCGGCGATTCGATGCCGTGGCTGATCGCGCTCGGCAGCCAGGTCGTGCTGCGTGGCGCGCAAGGCGAACGCACGCTGGCCCTGGAAGACTTCTACCTCGGCTACCAGCAGAAGGACATGCGTCCCGACGAATTCGTACAGGCGGTGCGCGTGCCGCTGCCGCAACCGGGCGTGCGCTTTCGCACCTACAAGCTGGCCAAGCGCTTCGACCAGGACATCTCGGCGGTGTGCGCGGCGTTTGCGATCACGCTCGACGGCGAACGCATCGCCAATGCGCGCATCGCTTTCGGCGGCATGGCCGCCACGCCCAAGCGCGCCGCGCTGGCCGAGGAAGCGCTGAACGGCGCGGCCTGGACCGAAGACAGCCTGAAGGCGGCGATGGCCGCGCTGGCCAGGGACTACGCACCGCTGTCGGACATGCGCGCATCGTCGGCCTACCGCATGCAGACCGCGCAGAACCTGCTGCGCCGCTTCTGGCTCGAGACGCGCGTCGACAATCCGCTGCCGCGCGAAGCGGTCAACGCTTTCGCGCTCGGCGCACAAGGAGGCCGGGATGAATGACGCAGGCACCCAGGTACTGAAAACCGCCGGCTGGGCAGCGGTCGGCGTTGACCGCGCGCACGAATCGGCCGCGCTGCACGTGCTCGGCCAGGCCAACTACACCGACGACGTGGCCGAGCTGCGCGGCACCCTGCACGCCGCGCTCGGCCTGTCGGCCAAGCCGCACGCGAAGATCGCGGCGATCGACCTGGCGCCGGTACGCGCCAGCCGCGGCGTGGTCGCGGTGTACACCGCCGCCGACATCCCGGGCACCAACGATTGCGGCCCGATCATCCACGACGACCCGATCCTCGCGGACGGCCTGGTGCAGTACGTCGGCCAGCCGATCTTCATCGTGGTCGCGGACACCCACGACAACGCACGCCGCGCCGCGCGCCTGGCCCAGGTCAGCTACGACGAGCTGCCCGCGATCCTGACGCCGCAGGCCGCGCGCGCCGCGCAATCCTACGTGCTGCCGCCGATGCGCCTGGCGCGCGGCGATGCCGAAGCCGCTTTTGCCAAGGCGCCGCGCAGCGTCAAGGGCGAGCTCCACGTCGGCGGCCAGGAACAGTTCTACCTCGAAGGCCAGATCGCCTACGCCATCCCGGCGGAAGACAATGGCATGCAGGTGCTGTGCTCGACCCAGCATCCGAGCGAGATGCAGCATGTGGTCGCGCACGCGCTCGGCCTGCATTCGCACCACGTGCGGGTCGAATGCCGGCGCATGGGCGGCGGCTTCGGCGGCAAGGAATCGCAGTCCGCGCTGTGGGCCGCGGCAGCCGCCATCGCGGCGGCCAGGCTCAAGCGCCCGGTCAAGCTGCGCGCCGACCGCGACGACGACATGCTCGTCACCGGCAAGCGCCACTGCTTCCACTACGAATACGAAGTCGGCTACGACGACGAGGGCCGCATCCTCGCCGCCAAGGTCGACATGGTCTCGCGCGCCGGCTTCTCGGCCGACCTGTCCGGCCCCGTGGCCACGCGCGCGGTCTGCCACTTCGATAACACCTACTACCTGTCGGACGTTGACATCCGCGCCGCCTGCGGCAAGACCAACACCCAGTCCAACACGGCCTTCCGCGGCTTCGGCGGCCCGCAGGGCGCGATCGCCATGGAATACGTGATCGACGACATCGCCCGCGCGCTGGGGCGCGACGCGCTCGACATCCGCCGCCTGAATTTCTACGGCCGCGACGAGCGCAACGTCACGCCTTACGGCCAGGTGGTGCGCGACAACGTGATCCACGCGCTGTCGGCGCAACTGGAAGAATCGAGCGAGTACCGCGCGCGCCGCGCCGCCATCGCCGCCTTCAATGAAGGCAGCCCGGTGCTGAAGAAAGGCCTGGCGCTCACGCCGGTCAAGTTCGGCATCGCCTTCAACGTCACCCACCTGAACCAGGCCGGCGCGCTGGTGCACGTGTACGTGGACGGCTCGGTGCTGGTCAACCACGGCGGCACCGAGATGGGGCAGGGCGTCAACACCAAGGTGATGCAGGTGGTGGCGCACGAGCTGGGCATCGACATGTCGCACGTGCGCATCAGCGCCACCGACACCAGCAAGGTCGCCAACACCTCGGCCACGGCGGCATCGACCGGCGCGGACCTGAAC
>JAEWEK010000069.1 GCA_023389425.1 Pseudomonadota bacterium
GGCTGCTGCTGCCAAGGCTGTTTCGGACGCCATCGTCAACGAAGCTGCTGGCCAACTTGCCGTCGCTTCCGCCAAGGTTGCACTGGACGCTGCCCACGCCACCGCTGCTGCTGACGCTGCTGCCGCCACCGCCGCTGCTGCCGCTACCGCTACCGCCATCGCCGGCGCCACCTCGCTGGATCTGGCCAATGCCGCTATCGTTGCCGCCAAGGCCGAGTCCGACGCTGCGACCAAGGCTGCCGCTTCGGCTGCTGCTGAAGTTGCTGCTGCGGCCGCCTACGTCGCTGCTGCCGCCAAGACCGCTACCACCACCGACGACGTTGCAGCTGCTGCAGCCAAGATCGCTGCTGACGCCGTCCTGGCTGCTGCCAACAACGCCGTGTCGAAAGCTGCTGCCGACACCGCCGCTGCTGCCAAGCTGCCGGCTGGCTTCGTGCCGCAATCCTTCGACCTGACCACTGGCCTCGACATCAAGACCACCGGTGCTGGCAATGACGTGTTCAACGCCGTGATCGGCGGTGCGAATCCGACCTTGACCATCCTCGACACCCTCGACGGTGGCGCCGGCGTCGACACCCTGAACATCATCGACATGAACCCGGCTGGCGGTTCGACGATCCCTGTCAGCGTGACCCTGAAGAACATCGAAGTGGTCAATGTTCTGTCGGCTGGCACGGTTGGTACCGCTCTTGCCGCGTTCGATACCTCGGTGTACTCGGACGTCACCAACGTCAACGTGACCCGTTCGATCGGCAATGACTACATCAAGGCTGGCGCTGGCCAGGCTGTGAGCGTTGTTGATGCCGGCGGCGATAACGTGACCGCATCGGTCACCATCAATGGCGGCCTGAGCCAGACCGTCACCACCGCTGGCGGCGTGGCCCTGGCTGGCGCAGTTGGCGCGATCAAGGTCACCGACTCCGCACAGACCGTTGGCTCGACGATCGACGGCGGTACTTCGGTTGATGTCAATACCACCACCAGCACCGCTGGCATCGGTATCCGTGTTGGCGGCACCGCGCCTGGTCAGAAAGCTCCGACCGGCGCCGTGAACGTGACCCAGAACCTGCAAGGCACTGGCGCCCTGAATGGCGGCTCTATCAATGTGACCGGCGGCACGGTTGACACCATCAAGGTCAACGCTACCCAAGCCACCGCTAACACCACCACCACCATCGGCGCGATCAACGTCACCGGTACGGCCAACACCACCAGCGTCTCGGTCACCCAGACTGGCGCTGTGTCCCCGGTCGCAGCCGTTACCGCCGTCACTGGCGTGAACATGGTTGACACCGTGACCTTCGTGGCACTGACCGCAGGCCAGACCGTCACCGTTGGCGGCCTGACCTTCACGGCAGGCGCGAACGGCGCGTCGGCAGCACAAGTTGCCGCAGCCTTCGCCAACCTGGCCGCTGGCGCAACCCAGGGTTCGTCGACCGCTGGCTTCTACTCCGGCGCATTCGGCAACTACAGCACCGGCGCAGTCAGCAACGCAGGCGTGACCGTCACCAGCGGCCAAGCCCTCACCAACGAAGCCGACGTCGCTGTCGCGACCACCGCCGGTACCGCTCCGACCGTGACCCCGGTCACCGCTGGCAAGACCGCGGTTGCTGCAAAAGCTGGCGTTGGCGGCATCGTCGACGGCACCGTGACCATCGTCGACACCGCAGCCACCATCGCTTCGGTGACCCTGGACGGCTACGGCGCAAGCAGCAAAGTGACCTCGGACGCGCTGACCAGCCTGTCGCTGGCCAACTCGAAGGGCATGACCCTGACCGTGGCGAACACCGTCGCGACCAACCTGGCGCTGTCGCTGAACAACGTCGGCACTGGCTCGAAACTGGACCTGGACAACCTGGCGGCTTCGCAGAAGTACACCAAGCTGGACATCGCCACCTCGGGCACCAACTCGACCCTGAACGTGACCGGCGCAGCTGTCGCAGGCCTGACCGTCAGCGGCACGAAGAGCGTCGACCTGACCGGTTCGACCTTCACCGCACTGCAGACCGTCAAGGTTTCCGGCTCGGCTGGCACCACCCTGAGCGTGGCCGGTTCGGCTAACCTGACCGACTTCGACGCTTCGGCAACCTCGGGCGCTGTTACGGTGACCGGCTTCGCTGCGGACAAGACCACCTACGAAGGTGGTTCGGGTGTGGACAAGCTGACCGTCGCCTCGGCAACCGTCGCAAAGGCGATCTCGCTGGGCGCTGGCAACGACACGCTGACCCTGGGCACCGCAACGATCGCTGCCGGTGGCTCGATCGATGGCGGTACCGGTACCGACACCCTGTCGATCGACGCTGCCAACGCTGCGGCTGCTTCGCTGACCAACGTGTTCGCAACCAAGGTCGTCGGCTTCGAGAACCTGGTGCTGACCAACGCTGGTGCGCAGACCGTCTATGTTGACGTTCTGGGCGGCTACCACTCGGTGTCCACCGGTGGCGCAACCGGCGCGCTGGTGCTGGATGGCTTTGCATCGAACGACACCCTGACCCTGACCAGCAACGTTGGTGCCGGCAGCTACACCGTGTCGAGCAAAGCGTTCGCGACCCCGACCAACGACGTGTTCAACGTTGTGCTGTCGAGCTCGGGCAACCTGACCGCCGGCCAGGTCACGATCAACAAGGTCGAGACCATCAACGTGACCGCAACCGACACCGACACGACGAATGGCGTCAACGGCGACAGCGTCACCGTGGTGGGCGATTCGGTGGGCACGATCAAGGTGAGCGGCAACGCCAACCTGACCCTGTTCAGCGCTAACAACACCGTTACCGTCGTCGATGGTTCGGCGATGACCGGCAGCCTGACCTACGCTGCAGCAGGTACCTCGGTGCAGACCATCACCGGTGGCGCTGGCGACGACGTCCTGACGGCACACGTTGGCACCCTGGCTGACACCCTGATCGGTGGTGCAGGCAATGACACGCTGTACGCTAACGCAGGCATGACCACGCTGACCGGCGGTGCTGGCAACGACACCTTCGTGTTCAACTACGCGACTGCCAACGTCAACACCTACTCGACCATCACCGACTTCTCGAAAGGCGACAAGATCGTGTTCGCTGACGTCGGCAACGGCATGGAGACCTTCAGCTCGGCTCAGGTCGTTCTGGGTGGCACCGCAGTGTTCCAGGACTACGCGAACGCAGCTGTGAACGCCGGCGGTACCGCAGGTGCCAATGGCTACATCACCTGGTTCCAGTTCCAGGGCAACACCTACATCGTGGAAAGCCGTCACGATGCGGTCGCCACGAAGGACTTCCAGAACGGCACCGACATCGTCGTCAAGCTGGTTGGTCTGGTCGATCTGAGCGGCGCTTCGCTGAGCATCGGCGATGCGACCCCGGCACACGTTGGCAACGCCATCTCGCTGTAATTGACTGATTAAGTAACAGAACACCGTTACTTGACCTAAAAGGGTCGGGCGCAAGCCCGGCCCTTTTTTCCTTTTATGCATGCCTGCGCCCGCCTTCGCTGCGCGCACACAACACTCAGCGCACGTGCGCCTGCACGCATGAGTTCGCTTCATGTATGCTGCGCGATGCCGCTCGCATTCCGCAGCCGTGGCGCCCGATGGCCCCTCCGGCACGCGATCCCATTCCCCTCAAGAAATTAAAGTTAACGAAGCGCTTTGCTCTCCACGTTCCGTATGCTAAGCTTTCAAAAATGTGATGTAGATCACATTATCAAGGGCAAGTACGTGGGAGGATGCGCCCGCCGTTGCCCCCATTCCTGGAACCGCCGGTCCTGGGTGCGCGATTCACCTGTAGCGTTATAGCCACAATCAATGAAAAATAACCTCAATTCCGCCAAAGGCGAACTGCAACAGGCGCTCGCCTCGTTCAAGAGCACGTTCGTCACCGTGGGCGTATTCAGCGCGATCATCAACCTGCTGATGCTGACCCCGTCCTTGTACATGTTGCAGGTCTACGACCGCGTGCTGGCCAGCCAGAACATGGTCACGCTGGGCATGCTGACCCTGATGATGCTGGGCGCCTACCTGTTCACCGGCGCCCTCGAGCTGGTGCGCAGCTTCGTGCTGGTGCGCGTGGGCGCGCGCTTCGACATGGAACTCAACAAGCGCGTCTACACCGCCGCCTTCGAGCAGAACCTGAAGAAGGCGGGCGGCAACGCCGGCCAGGCGCTGAGCGACCTGATGAGCGTACGCCAGTTCCTGACCGGTAACGGTGTGTTCGCGTTCTTCGATGCGCCGTGGTTCCCGGTCTACCTGCTCGTCATTTTCTTCTTCGAGCCCTCGCTGGGCCTGTTCGCGCTGTGCGGCACCGCCGTGCTGGTGGTGCTCGCCTACGTCAACGAACGCGTCTCGAAAAAGCCGCTGTCGGAAGCGAACGCCATGTCGATCGCCGCCGGCCAGCTGGCCACCAACAACCTTCGCAACGCCGAAGTGATCGAGTCGATGGGCATGCTGCCCAACCTGATGGGGCGCTGGTTCAAGCTGCACAGCCGCTTCCTGAACCTGCAGGCCGAGGCCAGCGAAAAGGCCGGCCTGGTGGGCGCGCTGACCAAGTTCGTGCAGGTGTCGCTGCAGTCGCTGGTGCTGGGCTTTGGCGCGATGCTGGTTATCGAAGGCAAGATGACCTCGGGCATGATGATCGCCGCCTCGATCCTGGTCGGCCGCGCGATGGCGCCGGTGCAGCAGGTGATCGCGATCTGGAAGAGCTTTTCGGGCACCCGCAGCGCCTACGAACGCCTGGCCGCGCTGCTGGCGAACAATCCCGCGCGCGAAGCCGGCATGAGCCTGCCCAAGCCGCAGGGCGGCATTACCGTGGAAGCGGTCACCGCCGGTCCGCCGGGCTCCCAGGTGGCCGTGCTGCGTGGCTTGAATTTCGGCATCAATCCGGGCGACGCCGTCGGCGTGATCGGCCCGAGCGGTTCCGGCAAGTCGACCCTGGCCCGCCTGCTGGTGGGCGTGTGGCCGTCGCAGATGGGCAAGGTGCGCCTCGACGGCGCCGATATCTATCAGTGGAACAAGGCCGAGCTGGGCCCGCAGATCGGCTACCTGCCGCAGGACATCGAACTGTTTGGCGGCACCGTCAGCGAAAACATCGCCCGCTTCGGCGAGATCGACTCGGAGCAGGTGGTGCTGGCGGCCAAGCGCGCCGGCGTGCACGACATGATCCTGCACCTGCCCAAGGGCTACGACACGCCGCTGGCCGATGGCGGCGCCGGCCTGTCCGGCGGCCAGAAGCAACGCCTGGGGCTGGCGCGTGCCATGTACGGCGACCCGGCCGTGCTGGTGCTGGACGAACCGAACTCCAATCTGGACGAGGCCGGCGAAGCGGCGCTGGTGCGCGCCGTGGCCGACCTGCGCCAGCGCGGCAAGACCGTGGTCCTGATTACCCACCGTACCAATGTGATCGGCATTACCAACAAGCTGCTGCTGTTGCGCGACGGCGCGATCGAGATGTACGGCCCGACCGACCAGGTGATGGCGGCCTTGCAGGAAAACGCGCGCAAGCAACAGCTGGCCGCACAGCAGGCCCAGGCTCAGCGCCAGGCCGCGCCCGGCCAGCCGCCGGCCGCGCCGGCGCCAGGCGCAACCGCAGCGCCTGCTAATAGCGCCTCGGAAACCATGTGAATAGGATCTGACCTGTAATGAAACTGATTAAACAAGAGGCCCCCACCGACGTCATTGCGCACGACGTCGCCCCGCTGACGGTCAACACCGACGCCCGTTCGCACGCCAAGCTGGGCTGGATCATCGTGCTGGTCGGCTTCTGCGGCTTCCTGCTGTGGGCCGTGCTGGCCCCGCTGGACAAGGGCGTGCCGATGATGGGCACGGTGGCCAAGGAAAGCAACCGCAAGGCGGTGCAACACCTGACCGGCGGCACCATCGACGAGATCCTGGTACGCGAAGGTGACCATGTGAAAGCCGGCCAGCCGCTGGTGCGCATGAACGCGGTGCAGGCCAAGGCCCAGCAGGAGATCAGCCTGGTGCAATACTTCGCCGGCCGCTCCGCCGAGGCGCGCCTGCTGGCCGAGCGCGACGGCAAGAGCAGCGTGCCGTTCCCCGAGGCGCTGGTGCCGTACAAGTCCGACGCCCGCGCGATGGAAGCGGTGCGCCTGCAGGAACAGCTGTTCAATTCGCGCCAGTCGGCCCTGCGCAACGAACTCGGTGCGGCCGACCAGAGCATCGAAGGCCTGAAGCTGACGATCGCCGGCCTGGAGGCTTCGCGCGACAGCAAGAAGGAGCAGATGGCCTACCTGAAGGAGCAGATCGACAACCTGAAGCCCCTGGTCAAGGACGGCTACGTGGCGCGCAACCGCCTGCTCGAGATCGAGCGCACCTATGCCCAGACCAGCGGCGCCCTGGCCGAGGACGTCGGCAACCTGGGCCGCACCCGGGCCCAGATCACCGAAGTGACGATGAAGAAGGCGCAGCGCCTGCAGGAGTTCCAGCGCGACGCGCGCACCCAGCTGGCGGACGTCCAGAAAGAAGTCAACGCGCTGCAAGGCCGCATGACGGCCGAGGACTACCTGGTCAAGAACGTCGAAGTCAAGGCGCCGGTGGACGGCACCGTGATGGGCTTGGCCGTGTACACGGCGGGCGGCGTGGTGCAGCCGGGCTTTCGCATGATGGATATCGTGCCCTCGGATGACCCGCTGGTGGTGGAAGGCCAGCTGCCGATCAACCTGGTCGACAAGGTGCACGTCGGCCTGCCGGTCGAATTCATCTTCACCGCCTTCAATGCCAACCGCACGCCGCACATTCCGGGCGAGGTGATGACGGTGTCGGCCGACCGCCTGGTCGACGAGAAAACCGGCGCGCCTTACTACAAGGTGATGGCGCGGGTGACGCCGAAAGGCCAGAAGATCATCGCCCAACAGCAAATGCAGGTCCGTCCCGGCATGCCGGTCGAGCTGTTCGTGAAGACCGGCGAGCGCACCATGATGAACTACCTGCTCAAGCCGGTGTTCGACCGCTCCAAGACCGCGCTTTCGGAGGAATAAGTGGCAATCCGCATCCCACGACCGAACCGTTTGGCGCCGCTGGCTGCCGCCGCGCTGCTGTGCTGCAGCGCCAGCGCCAGCGCGCTCGGGCTGCTCGACGCCTACCGCGCCGCGGTGCAGAACGACCCGACCTTCCAGTCCGCCGTCTTCGCCAACCAGGGCGGCCAGGAAAACCGCATCCTCGGCCGCGCCAACCTGCTGCCGACCGTGTCGGCATCCTATTCGGCGAGCCGCAACAACACCGACATCACCACGGGCTATGCGACCCAGCATCCCAAGTACCTGAGCCGCTCGAGCAACATCGGCCTGCGCCAGGCCCTGTTCAGCCTCGACGCGATCGCGCGCTACAAGCAGGGCAATGCCCAGGCCGATGCCAGCCAGGCGCAGCTCGACGCCGCGCGCCAGGAGCTGATCGTGCGCCTGGTGGGTGCCTATATCGAGGCGCTGTTCGCCGACGACCAGCTGGCGCTGTCGATGGCGCAGCGCAACACGCTGGCCGAGCAGGTGCAGGTCAACAACCGCCTGTACAAGGCCGGCGAGGGCACCCGTACCGACGAGCTCGAAACGCAGGCGCGGCTCGACCTGGCCGAAGCCAAGGTGCTCGAGTCGCAGGACAACCGCAAGGCGGCGATGACCACGCTGTCCGGCATCGTCGGGCAGGAAGTGACCTCGCTCGACACCCTGACGCCGAACTTCGCGGTGCGTCCGGCCGACACCGCCAGCTTCGAGCAGTGGAAGCAGATGGCGCTGTCGACCAACCCCGAGATCAAGGCGCAGGCCTTCGGCGTCGAGGTGGCGCACCAGGAAGTCAACAAGCAGCGCGCCGGCCACACGCCGCGCCTGGACTTCACCGCCAACTATTCGCGCGGCTCGTCCGACACGCTCAACACCATCAACCAGGATTCGACGGTGCGCAGCATCGGCGTGCAGCTGACGGTGCCGCTGTATGCCGGCGGCGCGGTGAACGCGGCGACGCGCCAGGCCAAGGCTGGCGAGCTGCGCGCTAAGGCCGAGCTGGAAGCGACGCAGAACAAGATCCTGGTCGACCTGCGCAAGGAATACGACAGCACCAGGAGCAGCGTGACCCGCATCGCGGCGCTGGACAAGGCGATCGAGTCGGCCAAGCTGCTGATGAAGGCGACCGAGCAAAGCATCAAGGGCGGGGTGCGCATCAACCTCGACTTCCTGACCGCGCAGGAGCAGTTGTATACGGCGCTGCGCGACCAGGCGCAGGCGCGCTACACCTACCTGGTAGGTTCGCTGCGACTGCACGCCGCAGCAGGTACTCTGTCGGAAAACGACGTCGAAGAAATGGCGCGCTATTTCCGGCATTGACTTGAAACCGTCGTCCCGGCGCAGGCAGGAACCCGAACGCCTGAATTGCCGCACGCTGACGCCGCAGGCCCGCGCACTCAGCAGGGGGCCCGGCCTACGCCGGGACGACGTGCCAGTTTTAGTGCTTGGGCCCGTCCAGGATGCGTTTTTTTGTTAACGAAGACCATCGTTCCTGCCCGGTTCCAGCGCAATGTTAGGCTGCGCACGGACGCAATCGATTTCAAAGCAAGCCCGTATCTACGGGAGCTCTGCAATATGCGAGCTCTGCAAACCGAGCGCCCTGTCCGGTTCAATTACGCTAGCATGAGTTCACATTCTTTATTGGAGGTGGACCATGGCTTCAGCGGACAGCATTAATGCAGTAGAAAAACTGTACGTCGCGTATTTCAGCCGACCTGCGGATTATGCGGGCTTGCAATATTGGGCCAATGTGTACGAACAAAACCCGGCCGCATTGCAGCAGATGTCGCACGATTTCTCGACATCGGCCGAATACCATCGCATGTACGGGCTGAGCAGCAACCGCGACGTCGTCAATGCGGTCTATCAAAACCTGTTCGGACGTGCAGCCGAGACCGCCGGCCTGGACTACTGGGCGCCATTGCTCGACAAGGGGGCCATCACGATCGACAACGTGGTGACGGCGATCGCTGCCGGCGCGCAGAACACGGTACAGCAGGACCTGTTCGTCTATAACGCCAAGGTCGCGGTGGCGACCGCCTTCGATGCCCGTCTCGACCTCCCGGTCGAGCAGACCTCCTACACCGGCGATGCCGCCAGCAAAATTGCCTTCGATTACCTTGCCCAAGTCAAGGACCTGGGCTCGGCGGCATCGCATATGGATCCGGGCGCGATCGACGCGGTGATCGCGCAGATTGTCGCCAGCCATACCGGCGGCCTGGGCGGGACCGTGATGCCGGTCGGCGTGGCCGACTTGCCGCCGCCGATGGTCTGAGCAGTGCGCGCTATGCCGGTGTGGCCGCCTGGTCTTGCGTGTCCGCCTGCCGCGTGGCGCAATGCGGGCACGATTGCCCGTACACATACTCCGGCGCCAGCTGCTGGCGCGGCGTCACCACCGCGCGGCAAGCGAAGCACTGCACCGTTTCGGTCGGTTCCAGCTTGGGATTGAGGGCGGTGCGGTAGTCGAACACGAAGCAGTCGCCCTGGTAGTGCGCGCCGCCCACGTCCTCGAAATACTTGAGGATGCCACCGTCGAGCTGGTACACGCGCTCGTAGCCCATGTTCTTCATGTGGATCGCCGCTTTCTCGCAGCGGATGCCGCCGGTGCAGAAGGTCACCACGGTCTTGCCTGCCAGCTCGTCCTTGTGCTTTTCCACCTCGGCCGGAAAATCGCTGAACTTCTCGATGCGGTAGTCGAGCGTGCCCTCGAAGGTGCCGACGTCGACTTCAAAACCGTTGCGCGTTTCCATCATCACGACCGGCACGCCGTCGTCGTCGTGGCCCTGGTCCAGCCAGCGCTTGAGCGTCGTGGGATCGACGGCGGGCGCACGGCCCAGCTCCGGCTTGATGAGCGGCATGCGCATCGTGATGATTTCCTGCTTGATCTTCACGAGCATGCGCTTGTGCGACTGTTCAGCCGACAGGCTTTCCTTCCATTGCAAGTCAGACAGGCGCGCGTCGCTGCGGACCCAGGCCAGGTAGGTGTCGACGTGCTCGCGCGTACCGGACAGAAACATGTTGATGCCTTCCGGCGTGAGCAACACGGTGCCTTTCAGGCCGAGCTCCTGGCACACCTGCTGGTATCGCGGGCGCAGCTCTTCCAGATTGTCGAGCGTAATGAATTTATAAGCGGCGATGTTGACGAAGTGCTCAGCGCCGTTGGCGTCGGGGGCGTTCATAAGGGCTAATCAGTGAAAATTTACAGCCGCCATTATAGAACCTCCAGCCCCCGGCCGCCTTATGCCCGGTAGGGTGGGCACTCGTGCCCACGCGTGAAGCGTGAACCGTGGTGGCCGAGCCAACCCGGCGTCGAGAGCATGATTGGGCGAGCCAGCAGCGCGTATCACAGCGTGGGCACAAGTGCCCACCCTACCGCCCGATAGCCCAGTTCGGCTATTATGTGCGGGGCCTGCCGGAACCCGTCCGGCCAAATCCATTCAAACTCAAGAAAAATACCGACCCAGGTCATGGAGTATCTCAAGCTTGCCGCGCAGGGCGTCGCCGACTATGGCTGGCGCATTATCTACGCGTCGATGATCCTGTCGTGCCTCGAGCTAGTGTTCGGGCGCAACCGCTATTCGCTCGCGTCGCGCCTGCGCGCGGCGGTATTCTGGGCCATCTACATTGCCATCACCGTGGCTGCGATGACGGCGTTCAACCTGCTGTGGGGGCGGCTCGGTGTCACGCCGCTGTTCAAGTTCAGCCTGGCCGCTTTCTCCGCCTCGCCGCACAAGTTCATCAACGTGCTCGGCTGGCTGGTCACGCCGGTGATCGCCGCGCTTGCCGGCGAATTCTTCTATTACTGGTTCCATCGCGCGCAGCACACCTTCAAGTGGCTGTGGGTGTTCCATGCCGAGCACCATGCCTTGCGCGAAATGAGCGCGTGGAACAGCAACCACCACTTCTCCGAAGAGATCCTGCGCATCCCGTTTGTCATCATGCCGCTGACGCTGCTGGTGCAGGTCGATCCCGGCTACGTGCCGGCGATCGTGTGGCTGCTGATCGGGGTGCAAGGGCAGTACATCCATTCGCATACCCGCCTGAATCTCGGGCCGCTGCGCTACATCGTGGCCGACAACCGCTTCCACCGGATTCACCACTCGATCGAGCGCGAGCACTGGGACAAGAATTTCGGATCGTTCACCTCGGTCTGGGACACGGTGTTCGGCACCGCGCGCTTCCCGCGCCGCGACGAATGGCCGGATACCGGTATCGTCGAGCACGATGAAGCACGCACGCTGGGCGAGTTCCTGTTTCGTCCCTTCCGCAAGCTGTTCGCCAAGACTTGAGGCCAGATGAAGTCACTGAACATCGCCTACAACCCGCGTATCGACCAGCTGCGCTGGCTCGCGGCGACCATCGTGTTCCTGTTCCACTTCCAGCTCGAGTACCGCGGGGCTGGCGGCACATGGCCCGACAAGCCCTGGATGGGGCTGATTAACGAGGGCCATACCGGCGTCGGCCTGTTCTTCACGCTGTCGGGCTTTTTGTTCATGCAGATCGCGCTGGTGCAGCAGCAGATCGTCTACCGCGACTTCCTGCGCAACCGCGTGCTGCGCATCGTCCCGCTGTTCCTGACCATCTTCCTGGTCGCCACCTCGATCGGCCGCGACAAATTCCAGCCGCAGGACCTGCTGTACTTCTTCGCGACCAACCTCGGCCTCGCGCCCACCTCCGGCACCGTGATCACCGGCGCGGCCTGGACCATTTCGGTCGAATTCATGTTCTACCTGGTGTTCCCCTTCCTCGCGCGCTTCGCTCTGGAGCGCGGCGTCGGCTACCTCGGGCGCCTGCTGGTGCTGATGGTGTTCTTCAAGCTGGCCGCGTACACGGTCAACGACAACAGTACGCTGATGTACTTCAGCACCTTCGTCGGCCGCTTCGACCAGTTCCTGATCGGGATGGCGGCCGCGATGCTGCTGCAGTCGCGCCGCGCGCTGGCGGAACGCCACGCGCCCTGGCTGCTGGCGCTGGCCGCCGCTGCCGTGGTTGGCGCCACCGGCTGGATGCACACCGTCGCTCCCTTCGGCGCCACGCCCAAGTCCTCGTTCTGGATCTCCTGGTCGCTGCTGGAAAGCGGCGTGTGGGCTTTCTTCATCGTGGCCTGGGTCTCGTTCGGCCCGCGCATGCCGGCGCTGCTGGAACGCGCGCTGAGCCAGGGCGGCAAAGTCAGCTTCTCGTTCTACCTGCTGCACATGGGCGTGCTGCACCTGCTGGCCGTGAAGGCGGGGCTGCTGCATCCGACCGGCCTGGCCTGGCTCGACGCCGCCATCATGCTGGCAGCCGCGTACGGCATCACCTGGGCGCTGGCGACCATCAGCTACAACACGATCGAGGAACCGTTCCTGCGCATGCGCCGCAGCTACGGTACGAAGGCGGCCGCGCAAACTTCTCTGGCCGGCTGAGGGTTCAGCGCCTGTAGCGGCTTGGTCGAAAAAGTAAAGCCGCAGGACTGGTTGCTCAGCATGGGTCTCCGCCTGCGCGGGGACGACGTTTTTGCTAACAAATCAGAAATGTGGGCGCTTGTGCGTGCACGCCCGTTTTGCGTACAACGGCCCCCTCCGATCCGCGTCGCGACAAGGTAAAATGCCCGGATGACTTCCCCGACCTTCACCCACCTGCGCGTACACACCGAGTATTCGATCGTCGATGGCCTGGTGCGGCTGGACGACCTCGTCGCCGCCGCCGCCAAGGACCAGCAACCGGCGCTCGCGGTCACCGACCTGGCCAATATGTTCTGCATGGTCCGGTTCTACAAGGCGGCGCGCGGCAAAGGTATCAAGCCGGTGGTCGGGGTCGACGCCTGGATCACCAACGACGACAATCGCGACAAACCCTTCCGCCTGCTGATCCTGGCCAAGAACCGCACCGGCTACCTGCAGCTGTGCGAGCTGCTGTCCAAGGCCTGGCTCACCAACCAGTACAAGGGCCGCGCCGAGATCCGCGTCGAATGGCTGGAGGCGCTCGCCACCAGCACCTCGACGCTGGAACCGGAAGTCGACCAGGCCAACGCGCTGATCGTGCTGTCCGGCGCCCACTTCGGCGACGTCGGCCAGGCCATCGACAACGGCGACCTCGACAAAGCCGAGCGGCTTGCTGCGCGCTGGGCGCAGATCTTCCCGCGCCACTTCTACATCGAGATCCAGCGCGCCGGCCAGCCGAACCAGGAACAGCAGGTGCGCCAATCGGTCGCATTGGCCGGCCGCCTCGGCCTGCCGGTGGTCGCCACCCATCCGGTCGAATTCATCAATAAGGACGAATTCATCGCCCACGAAGCCCGCGTCTGCATCGCCGAAGGCGAGATGCTGGCCAACGCCAAGCGCGTGCGCCGCTTCAACGAGGGCATGTGCTTCAAGACCCAGGCCGAGATGGCCGAGCTGTTCGCCGACCTGCCGGGCGCGCTCGCCAACTCCGTCGAAATCGCCAAGCGCTGCAACGTCGAACTGGTGCTGGGCAAGCCGCAGCTGCCGAACTTCCCGACCCCGGGCATGACCATCGACGAATTCCTGGTCGCCGAAACGAAGAAGGGCCTGGAAGAGCGCCTGCTGCAGCTGTTCCCCGATCCCGCCAGACGCGAGCAGGAACGCCCGCGCTACGAAGCCCGCCTCGAGTTCGAGAACCAGACCATCATCAAGATGAAGTTCCCGGGCTACGTCCTGATCGTGGCGGAGTTCATCCAGTGGGGTAAGAACAACGGCGTGCCGATCGGCCCCGGCCGCGGCTCGGGCGCGGGCTCGCTGGTGGCGTATGCGCTGAAGATCACCGACCTCGATCCGCTGCGCTACAACCTGCTGTTCGAGCGCTTCCTGAACCCGGAGCGTGTGTCGATGCCCGACTTCGACATCGACTTCTGCCAGGAGAAGCGCGAACTGGTGATCCAGCACGTGAAGGACCTGTACGGCCGCGACGCGGTGTCGCAGATCGCCACCTTCGGCACCATGGCCGCGAAGGGCGCGATCCGCGACGTCGGCCGCGTGCTCGATTTCGGCTACAACTTCTGCGACGGCATCTCCAAGCTGATCCCGTTCAAGCCGGGCAAGCAGGTGTCAATCGCGGAAGCCATCGAAGAAGAACCGCAGCTCAAGGAGCGCCTCGAGAACGAGGAAGAGGTCAAGACCCTGCTCGACCTCGCGCAGCAGGTCGAAGGCATCACCCGCAACATCGGCATGCACGCCGGCGGCGTGCTGATCGCGCCGGGCAAGCTCACCGATTTCTGCCCGCTGTACACGCAGTCCGGCGACTCCGGCGTGGTGTCGCAGTACGACAAGGACGACGTCGAAGCCGTCGGCCTGGTGAAGTTCGACTTCCTGGGCCTGACCACGCTGACCATCCTCGACCGCGCCGTCAATTACATCAAGGAGCTGGATCCGGCCGAGAAGGAATTCGACCTGGCCGCCCTGCCGCTCGACGACCGCGCCGCGTACAAGCTGCTGACCGAAGCGAAGACCGTCGCCATCTTCCAGCTTGAATCGCGCGGCATGCAGGGCATGCTGAAGGACGCGCGCCCCGACCGCTTCGAGGACATCATCGCGCTGGTGGCGCTGTACCGTCCGGGCCCGATGGACCTCATCCCGGACTTCTGCAAGCGCAAGCACGGCGAGAAGTTCGACTATCCTGACCCGCGCACCGAGGGCATCCTGTCCGAGACCTACGGCATCATGGTCTACCAGGAGCAGGTGATGCAGATGGCGCAGATCATCGGCGGCTACTCGCTCGGCGGCGCGGACATGCTGCGCCGCGCGATGGGCAAGAAGAAGGCCGAGGAGATGGCCGAGCATCGCGAGATCTTCCGCAAGGGCGCGGCCGAGGGCGGCCTGACGACCGAGAAGGCCGACGAGATCTTCGACCTGATGGAGAAGTTCGCGGGCTACGGCTTCAACAAATCGCACGCGGCCGCGTATGCGCTGCTGTCGTACCACACGGCCTATCTCAAGGTCCACCACACCGCCGCGTTCATGGCAGCCAACATGTCGCTGGCCATGGAAGACACTGACAAGATCAAGATCCTGGTCGAGGATTCGACCGGTGTGTGCGGCCTGACCATCTTGCCGCCGGACGTGAACGAATCGCAGTTCCGCTTCACGCCGGAAGGCCCGCCGAAGTCGGTCACCGGCAAGCAGGTGAAGAACATCCGCTATGGCCTGGGCGGCGTGAAGGGCGCGGGGCAGGGCGCGATCGAGGCCATCATCGCGGCGCGCGAGAGCGGCGGCAAGTTCAAGGACCTGTTCGACTTCTGCAAGCGCGTGGACCGCAAGCAGATCAACCGCCGCACCATCGAGTCGCTGATCCGCGCCGGCGCCATGGACTGCTTCGGCGTCGACCGCGCGGTGCTGATCGCGTCGGTGGCGTTCGCGGTGGAGGTGGCGGACCAGGCGGCGGCATCGGCCAACCAGGTCAGCCTGTTCGGCGGCGACGACAGCGACCTCGTGGCGCCGCCGGAGTACGTGAAGGCGACCCCGTGGACCGACCGCCAGAAGCTGTCGGAAGAAAAGACGGCGCTGGGCTATTACCTGTCGGGCCACATGTTCGATTCGTACGAGGCCGAGGTGCGGCGCTTCGCCAAGACCAAGCTGTCGTCGCTGGAACCGTCGCGCGAGCCGCGCATGCTGTGCGGCGTGATCACGGGCCTGCGTCCGCAGATGACCCAGCGCGGCAAGATCCTGATCGTCACACTGGACGACAAGACGGCGGTGCAGGAAGTGACCGTGTACAGCGAGCTGTTCGAGCAGTGCAAGCACATGTTCAAGGAAGACGAGTTCCTGCTCGTGGTGGGCAAGGTGTCGGAAGACCGCTTCAACGGCGGCGTGCGGGTGACGGTGGAGAAGGCCTACGGCATCGCCGAGGCGCGCATCCAGTACGGGCACAAGCTGGAGATGGATATCGACTGCGCGGTCGATCCCGGCAAGCTGGCGGAAGTGCTGCAGCCGTATCGCGTGAACGATGGCCTGCCGGTCAGCCTGCGCATGAAGCCGCAAGGGATCGACTGCACGCTGCAGCTGGGCGACGAATGGCGCGTGGCGCCGGGCGATGCGCTCAAGCTGGCGCTGGAACAGAACCTGGGGGCGAAGGACGTGGCGGTCGAGTATTGATCGCTTCGCTCATTGCCCCTGCACGCAAAACCGTCGTCCCGGCGCAGGCCGGGACCTATAGACCGTTTGGACACTCGCACCATCATTGTGGCCGCGAACGGATCAAACTCAGCATGGATCCCGGCCTTCGCCGGGACGACGTTGTTTTAGGTTGCGGATGAACGTCAGGCCAACGCTTCCTGCTGCCGCCGCACATCCACCGCCATCAGCAGCGCAATCATCAGCCCCGACAAAGCCAGCATCCCTGCCACCCACTGCGGCGCCACATACGAATACCCCAGCGTCAGCGGAATCCCGCCCAAGAACGCCCCAGCCGCATTGCCAATATTGAATCCCGACTGCCCCAGCGAGGATCCCAGCATCTCCGCTTCCTCGGCATGCCCGATCAGCAGCATCTGTATCGGCGGCCCCATGGCCAGCGCATTGGCGCCGGTCAGGAAGGCCAGCACCACCATGGCCGGCGGCGACCACGCCAGCATGCCGTTCGCGAACAGCAGCAGCGCCATCGACACCAGCAGGATAGTCACCGCCGACAGCGGCGCCACGCGGTCCGCCAGCCGGCCGCCCATCACTACGCCAAAGGTCATGCCGATGCCGACCACGGTCATCATCAAGGGGATCGCCCCCGGCGAAAAGTGTGTGACCTCGGTCAGCAGCGGCGCGATATAGCTGAACCAGGCAAAGAAGCCGCCGGTGCCGATCGCCGTGATCGCCAGCGCCAGCCACAGGCCGCGGCGCCGGAAGATCCTCAGGTCCTGCGCGAAGCTGCCCGACTGGCGCGCCTCGAAGCGCGGCACCAGCTTGTGCAGCGCCAGCGCGGTGGCCAGGCCGATCATCGCCACGATCAGGAACACCAGCCGCCAGCTGAGCGCGTGGCCGAGCCAGGTCCCGAGCGGCACGCCCAGCACATTGGCGACGGTGAGGCCGGTGAACATGGTGGCCACCGCCACCGCCGTCTTGCCTTCGTCCGCCAGCCGGCTGGCGACGACCGCGCCGACGCCGAAGAAAGCGCCGTGCGGCAGACCTGCCAGGAAGCGGCACACCAGCATGACGTGGAAGTTGGGCGAAAACGCGGACAGCGCGTTAAACAGCGCGAACATCAGCATGAAGCCGACCAGCACCTGCCGCGGCGGACGCCGCGCGCACAGGCTGACCAGCGTCGGCGCGCCCACCACGACGCCGAGCGCGTAAGCCGTAATCAGGTAGCCCGCTTGCGGAATCGTGATCCGCAGGCCGCTGGCGATATCGGGGAGGATGCCCATCATGACGAATTCGGTCATGCCGATGCCGAAACCGCCGAGGGCGAGGGGGACGAGACTTTTCTTGATCAATGGTGTTCCGGTGGCCGCGATGGAGAACCGGCCACTATAGCCGGGCGCGCGGCGGCTGTCCGCTTTCGCGTGGTGATGCCTGACATTCGCGCCGCTGATTGCCCTTAACGCAAGTCCTGGCTGGAAAGGGCAGTCACCTTGGCCAGCAGCGCGTGCATCGGGAAGGGCTTGGTCAGCAGCTCCATCTGCGCGGGCAGCGATTCGTGCTTCATCACCGTGGTCTCGGCGTAGCCGGTCACCAGCAGCACCGGCAGCTGCGGCAGCTGGCTGCGCATGATGTCGGCCAGCTGGCGCCCGCTCATCCCGCCCGGCAGGCCGATGTCGGTCACCAGCAGGTCGGGCGCCGGGCCGTGCTGCAGCTGGCGCAGCGCGGCATGGGCGTCGGCCGCCTGCTGCACGGTGTAGCCATGCATTTCCAGCAGCTCGGCCATCACGGCGCGGATGCTGTCCTCGTCGTCGACCACCATGACCCGGCCTTTGCCGCGCGCGCCATCGTCGCCGGCGCCGCAGGTTTCCGGCTGCCGCGCCAGCGCCTCGCAGCGGGGCAGCATGATGCGCACGACGGTGCCGCTGCCCGCCGCCGACTGGATGCGCACGTGGCCGTGCGACTGGCTGGCGAAGCCGTACACCATCGACAGGCCCAGGCCCGTCCCCTGGCCCAGCGGCTTGGTGGTGAAGAAGGGATCGAAGGCGCGCGCCACTACGTCCGGCGTCATGCCGGCGCCGCTGTCGCTGACGGTGATGAGCACATGCTCGCCCGCCTGCAGCCCCGGATGCCGCGACGCGTCCGTCGCGTCGAGTGTGACGTTGGCGGTCTCGATGCGCAGCGTGCCGCCGTCGGGCATGGCGTCGCGCGCATTGTTGGCCAGGTTGAGCAGGGCGTTTTCGAGCTGCTTGGGATCGCAGAACACCGTCCAGGCATCGGGCGCAAGCTCGGTCTCGAGCCGGATAGCCGGGCCGGCGGCGTGCCCGGCCAGGTCTGCCATTGACAGCACCATGGCATTGACGTCGGTCGGCCTGGGGTCGAGCGCCTGGCGCCGCGAGAACGACAGCAGGCGGTGCGTCAGCGATGCGGCGCGCCGGGTCGCGCCGAGCGCGGTCTCGATGCGCTCGTCCAGGCCGCCGGTCTGGCCCATCTTCAGGCGCAGCTTCATCAGCTCGAGATGGCCGGCCACGCCGGCCAGCATATTGTTGAAGTCATGCGCGAGGCCGCCGGTCAGCTGGCCCACCGCTTCCATCTTCTGCGCCTGGCGCAGCGCATCCTCGGCCTGCCGCAGCGCCAGCGCCTGCACCTTGTCGGTGGTCTCGACCACCGTGCACAGGATGCCGCCCACCGCGCCCGCTTCGTCGCGCACCGGGCTGTACGAAAAGGTGAACCACGCCTGCTCCGGATAGCCGTGGCGCCGCAGCGCGATCGGCATGTCCTCGAAAAAGCTGGCTTCTCCCGCCAGCGCGCGGCGCGCGATCGGGCCGACCCGGTCCCAGGCATCGGACCACACCGTGCTGAACGGCCGGCCCAGCGCTTTCTTCCCGCCCAGGAGCGGCGCATAGGCGTCGTTGTAGAACGAGAGGAGATCCGGCCCCCAGCACAGGTAGCCGGGGAAGCCGGAATTGAGCGTCATCGACAGCGCCGTGCGCAGCGATGCCGGCCAGTTGTCGATCGGTCCCAGGGGAGTGGCCGACCAGTCGTGCGCGGCGATGTGCGCCGCCATGGTTCCGCCGCCTGTCAAGAAATGCAGGCCTGACTTCACAGCATCCATCTAAATCCTGTCCAGCAAAAACAGGCCGGTCTATCGCTCGCCGGATAGCCGCGGCACTTCCAAATCGCCCAGTATCGGCAATTTCAGAAATGCAAGGCGCACGATTGATATATCACTGTGCTTAACTTGCCATGCGTTGCCACAGTTTAATTTTGCGGCTGGCTGCCTTGGCCAAGGCGAAGGTGAAGCTTTCGCGCAGCGACTGGCGCAGCTGGCTGGCCGCGACCCGATCCTGGGCCCGGTTGCGCGAGGGAAGGGCGCCGCCTTCCATGGCCGCCAGCACGCGCTCCGGTTCGTGGAACAGGCTGTCGAGGAAGATCGCCTTGACCTGCTCGCGCGCGGCGCGCCCTTCGCCCCAGGCCAGCTGGTAGGAGTTCTTGACGATGCCGATGTAGAAATAGCAGGCTGCCACGTCGATCTGCAGGCGCAGCGCCTCGCTCATCGGCCGGTGGGCCAGGCCGATGCGCACCTGGCGCAGGGCGCTGGCGAAATCGGTGCACCACTTGGCCGACACCGACTTGGTGATGCTGGCCGCATGCTGGCGGTAGGCGATGGTGGGAATCGGCAGGCGGTACAGGCTGGCGCATTGCGACAGCAGGCAGGACAGCACCGCCACGTCCTCGTACACGCGCCCGGCCGGGAATACCGGCTGCGGCAGGCGCTGGTAGATCTCGCGCCGGATCACGTTGGCCCACACGTACATATGGCGGTCGGCGAAGAAGGTCTGGAGGATGGCGTCGCCGTCGGTGAGCAGCCGGGCGCGCGGGTAGCCCAGCTCCACCGGTCCGGACTTGCGCTCCTTGTTCGGGTACCACCACCGGAAGTCGCAGGCGATGGCGTCGGGGCGCTGTTCTTCGATGGCGCTGTCCAGCGCCGCCAGGGCGCCGGGCAGCAGCAGGTCGTCGGCGTCGACGAAGGCGATGTAGCCGCCGCGCGCCTCCTGCAGGCCGCGGTTGCGGGCGCCGGATACGCCCTGGTTCGGCTGGCGCAGCACGCGGATGGCGTGCTGCGGATGGCGTTCGGCCACGGCCTCGGCGATGGCGGCGCTGCGGTCGCGCGAGCCGTCGTCGATGACGAGCAGCTCGTGCGCCGGGCCCATCTGGCCCGCGATCGCGTTCAGGCAGCTTTCGATGAAGTCCTGGGCATCATAGGCGGGGACGATAATCGACAACACCGGGTGTTCCGGCGAATTCCGGATCGTGTTCATGTTCTTTCAGTCCCTTGACCGCTTGTGTCGTTTTATTGGCGGCGCGTTCCAGTACGATACGCCGGTTGCTCGACTCCTGGCCGCGCTGGGCTTCGCGGTGCCAGAGGTGGAATACCTCGGTGGCGAACGCGCCGTCCTTGCGCAGCACGCCGGCATGAAACAGGCGCACCACCAGGTCCGAATCTTCATGTCCCCAGCCGGTGAAGCTTTCGTCGAAGCCGTTCACCAGTTCGAGGTCGGCGCGCCAGACGCCGAGGTTGCAGCTCTTGATGCGGCGCCAGGAAAAGCGGCGCCGCACGCGGCCGGCATCGGGCCAGCGCGCCAGCAGCTGCAGCACTTTATTGAGGTCGCCCTTGAAGCGGTAGCGCAGCTTGTCCGCCAGCGGCAGGGCGCCCAGGTCGATATGCTCGGCCAGCACGCGCGCCGTGAACGCTTCGCTGAGCAGGATGCGGCTGCCGGACACCAAGAATCCCGGCGCCATCAGCGCGCGGTGGCGGGCGATGAAGTCGCGCTGCGGCACGCAGTCGCCATCGAGGAAGACGATGTAGTCGCCGGCTGCGGCAAGCGTGCCACGGTTTCGCGCCATCGCGGCGCGGAATCCGTCGTCCGGCTGCCACACGTGCTTGACCGGCACCGGCGCGCGCGCGGCCAATGCGGCCACGCAGTCGCGCGTGTTGGCAGTCGAGCCATCATCAGCGATAATGATTTCGAACCCCTTGTCGTCCTGTGCAAACAATCCTTCCATCACCGCGGCCAGCGCGTCGGGCCGGTTGTAAGTGGTGATGACGACGGAGATGGTTTTCGCGTGATGCATGTGAAGCCGTTTCGATTGTGTGGTGCGGTACCCCAAGCATATCTACAAAAATATGAATGAACAATAAGTTGACGCTTTCGACGGGGTGGCTGCGTGCCTGGACCAGCACGCTGGTCTTCCTGCTTCCCTTCATCTGCCTCATCACCTTGAGCGGTGTCAGCGTCACCAGCTTCCTGTTCCTGCTTACGGCGATTCCCCTCTACCTGCGCGGGCGCGCGGCCGTAGCGTACAACTGGCCGGCCGTGAAGTGGGTCGTTTTTGCATTCTTTTACTACCTCGCCTTCGCCGCGTTCTGCTACATCGTGCGCCCCGTCGCGCCGCTGTCGAATCTTGAAAAACCGTCGCGCATGTTTTTTGCAATCAGCGCGCTGATGGTGGTGCTGGTGGCGCAGCCGCGGCGGCGCGCGCTGTGGTGGGGCGTGATCGCCGGCGCGCTGGTCGCGCTGCCGCTGGTGGCATGGCAGCGCCTGGTGCTCGACATCGAGCGCCCGGGCGGCGTGTTCAATGCGATCACCTATGGCGACCTGTCGCTGTGCCTGGCGCTGATGGCGCTGGCGGCAGCGGCCGATTTCCGCGGCGGCGCGCGCCAGGCCATATGGCCGGCGCTGGGCGCGCTGGCGGGCCTGGCGGGCTCGATCCTGTCCGGCACGCGCGGCGGCTGGATTGCGCTTGCGCTGGCCGCCGTGGCCTTCCTGCGCCATGGCCACCTGGCGCCGGGAGGGCGCGTGCGTGCGCTGCTGCTGGCCAGCTTCGCCCTGTTCGTCGCCTCCTGGTTCGTGCCGGCGCTCGGCATGCAGGGGCGGGTCGCGCAGGGCGTGTTCGACGTGCGCACCTGGATCGATGGCGGCAGCGCGTTTTCCAATGTCGGCATCCGGCTCGAACTATGGAAAAGCGCCTTCATGCTGGTCGCCGAGCACCCGTGGTTCGGCCTCGATCCGGCCGATTACACGCTGGAACTGGCCGACTGGGCGGTGGCGGGAAAAATCGACCGGGTGGTGCTTACCATGCCGCACATGCATAATGACGCCTTGCAGGCCGTCGTGACCGGCGGCATACCGGGCCTGGTGGCCTGGTTCGGCATCATCGCCGCGCCCTTTGCTTTTTTTGCACGGGCGATGCGCGGCGCCGCCGCCAGCGGTGCGCGCACTTTCGCGCCGGCCCTGGCCGGCATGCTGCTGGTGATCTGCTATTTCAGCTTCGGGCTGACCGAAGTGATCTTCTGGTCTGTCTCCAGCAGCCTGTTCTACGCGCTCATGGTCTTTCTGCTCATGGGCTTCTGCCTGATCGAGAAGGAACGAATTGGAAAATAGTGTAATCGTCAAGCGCCTGTGGGGTTACATCAAGCCGTACAAGATGCGCGGGCTGATGTCGATGCTCGCGATGGCGCTGACCGCGGCCACCCAGCCGCTGCTTGGCCAGGCGCTCGAGCAGTTGATGGACAAGGGCTTCGCCGAGAAGGTGCCGTTCGGCCTGTGGCTGATTCCGGCGGTGCTGGTGTCGATCTTCGTCGTGCGCGGCATCGGCACCTTCGCCACCGCCTACCTGAACAACTGGGTCGTCAGCCGCGCGCTCAACGACATGCGCGCGCAGGTGTTCGAACGCCTGCTGCGCCTGCCCGTGGCGCGCTTCCACGAAGAGTCCACCGGCCGCATCATCAACACCGTGGTCAACGACGTGCGCCAGGTGGCCGACATGATCAGCTCGGTGTTCGTGGCCGCGATCCGCGACACCCTGGTCGTGATCGGCCTGATCGTGGGCCTGTTGTACCTGAACTGGAAGCTGACGCTGGTCGCGGTCATCATCCTGCCGCTGACGGCCGCCATCGTGCGCACCACCACGGGCCGCCTGCGCCGCCTGAACCGCGAGAGCCAGCGCGTGACCGCCGAGATGACCCAGGTGGTCGACGAGGCCGCGCGCGGCCACCAGGTGATCCGCGTGTTCTCGGGCGAGAGCTACGAGCGGCGCCGCTTCCACCAGCGCAGCCAGTCGCTGCTGGGCTTCTCGCAGCGCATGACGGTGGCCTTCGCCGCCACCACGCCGGTGACCCAGATCGCGACCGCGATCGCGCTGTCGGTAGTGGTCGTGCTGGCGGTGAAGTCGCAGATGACCCCTGGGCAGTTCACCAACTTCGTCACCATGATGCTGATGCTGCTGACGCCGATGAAGGCGCTGGCCGAGATCAACGGCCCGATCCAGCGCGGCATCGCGTCCGCCGAGAGCGTGTTCGAGCTGATCGATTCGCCGATCGAGGAAGACACCGGCAGCCGCGTGATCGGCCGCGCCCAGGGCCACCTGCGCTTCGAGAACGTGTCGTTCCGCTATCCGAACGCGCACGCGCCGGCGCTGTCCGGCGTCACGCTCGACGTCCAGCCGGGCAAGACGCTGGCGCTGGTCGGCGTCTCGGGCGGCGGCAAGTCCACTTTCGTCAACCTGGCCACCCGCTTCTACGAACCTGACGCGGGCCGTATCCTGCTCGACGGCGTGCCCTACCCCGAGCTGGCGCTGGCCGGCCTGCGTGCGCAGCTGGCGATGGTGAGCCAGAACGTGGTGCTGTTCGACGACACGCTGGCCGCCAACGTGGCCTACGGCGTGGAGAACATCGACCCGGCGCGCCTGGACGCGGCAATCCGCGCGGCCCACCTGTCGGACGTGGTGGCCAAGCTGCCGGAGGGCGTTCACACCATGATCGGCGAGAACGGCATGCGCCTGTCGGGCGGGCAGCGCCAGCGCGTGGCGATCGCGCGCGCCATCTACAAGGACGCGCCGATCCTTATTCTCGACGAGGCCACCTCGGCGCTCGACAACGAATCCGAACGCGCGGTGCAGGCCGCGCTCGACACGCTGATGGCGGGCCGCACCACGATCGTCATCGCGCACCGCCTGTCGACCATCGAGCGGGCCGACAGCATCGCCGTGATGGAGCACGGCCGCGTGGTGGAGCAGGGCACGCACGACGAGTTGCTGGCGCGCGACGGCATGTACGCCAACCTGTATCGCCTGCAGTTCGCTGCCGCGGTGACCGAACAATGAGCCGGCAGCGCACCCTCGTCATTTCGCCCAACTGGATCGGCGACGCCGTGATGGCGCAGCCGCTGCTGGCGCTGCTCAAGGCGCGTCATCCGGAGCGCCCGATCGACGTGCTGGCGCCGCCCGCGGTGGCGCCGGTGTGGCGCGCGGTGCCCGAAGTCGACACCGTGCTGGAGACGCCGTTCCGGCACAAGGCGCTGCAACTGAAGGAGCGCTGGCGCTATGCGAGGCTGCTGCGGGCGCGCGGCTACGCCGATGCCTATGTGCTGCCGAATACGATCAAGTACGCGCTGATCCCCTGGCTGGCGGGGATTCCACGCCGGGTAGGCTACAAGGGCGAAATGCGCTACGGCCTGCTCAACGTGCTGCACCATGACGACAAGCCGGCGCGGCCGATGATGCCCTTTTATGCGGCGCTGGCGCAGGCGCCGTCGCAGCCGGCCCCGCGCGACGTTGCGCGTCCGCGCCTCGTGGTGCCGGCCGAACGCGTGCGCGAAACCTGTGCGCGCCACGGTATCGACATGTCGCGCAAGCTGGTGGTGTATGCGCCGGGGGCGGAATTCGGGCGCGCCAAGCGCTGGCCGCCGCGCCATTTCGGCGAACTGGCCCGCAAGATCGTCGCGGACGATCCGCAGGCGCAGATCGCGCTGCTCGGTTCACCGAAAGATCGCGAGACCTGCGACGAGGTGGTGGCCGCGGCGGGCGATGCGGCGTCCAGCATGCTGAACCTGGCCGGCGCCACCAGGCTGGATGAGGCGGCCGCGCTGATCGCCCAGGCCGATGCGGTGGTGACCAACGATTCGGGGCTGATGCACATTGCCTCGGGATTGAACAAGCCGCTGGTGGCGCTGTACGGGCCGACCGACCCGCGTCACACGCCGCCGTCGTCCGAGTTCGCGCACTGGATCTGGCTGCACATCGAGTGCGCGCCGTGCCAGCAGCGCGAGTGCCCGCTGGGGCATCACAACTGCATGGAGAAGCTGGGGGCGGATATGGCCTGGCAAGAGCTCAGGCCGATGCTCAAGTAAGCGGTTCAGCAAGCAAAATGGGATTCCCGCCTTCGCGGGAACGACGATAACTTTTCCTCTCAAGTAGCGTCGTTCCCGCGGAAGCGGGAACCCCATTTGATTTTCGTTTAGGCAGCCAGCGCCAGCGCAGGCAGGCGCCGCGCCACACCCATGCGCTGGTTCAGCGATGCGGCCATATTCGCCATCAGCTCATGCCGCTTCCTGGCTTCCGAGCGCTTCTTCGACGGAATCGATTCGAGATCGAGCTCCGGCAGTGCCGCGCATGGCAGGCAGAAGTCGCCGTCGTCCAGGCGCTGCGCGCCCATCTCTTCCCACACCTGGTCGTAGTCGGACAGCACGCGGCCCTTGCGCATTGCGCTCTTCACCACGCGATTCTGGTTCGACACCAGCAGCAGGCGGCCGCAGCCGAATTCATAGCCGAGCTGGCGCACCAGCGACACCAGCATCTGCTTCGGACGCAGGCCGTGCAGGTCGCGCGTGGCGGCGCGGATCGCGTCCATCGTACCTTCCGCTTTACCACCCTGCATGCAGCCGATGCTGACCGCATGGCCTTCGCCGCGCCAGCCGAAAGTGAAGGCGACGGCGTACAGCATCATCTCTCCCTGCCACAGCTGCAGCACCATCTCGCCTTCGCGTTCGAGGCAGGTGCCGACCGCGCGCAGCTTGATCTGGTAGGGCAGGCCGCTCTTGCCTTCGAAGGTGGCCAGGCGCACGCCGGTGGCGCTGGCCTGCATCAGCAGCGGGCCGAGGCCGCGCTCGAATACGAACTGGTAATGCGATGCCAGCAGCGCGATGCGCGCCTCCATCGGCACGGTCGCGCTCAGGTAGGGGCGGTAGATCTTGTACAGGAAGCGCGGCCAGTTGCGCACGTACTCCGAGAAAGCCGGGTGCGAATTGAGCAGCTGCAGCCAGCGGCGGGTCTCGCGGCGGTGCGCCATCGAGCGCAGCTTCAGTTTCAGTAGTTCGCGCCAGTAGGCCGCCGGCTTCAGGTCGCGCGAGACGCCCGAACTGATCGTGATCGAGGGCCGCGCGTTGGCGACCATTTGCTCCGCCCAGCCGGGGACTCCGGAATAGAGCCTCATAGCAGCACGCTCCAGCCGGCGACGGTGGAGGAGGGGAAGAGCGACACGTTGGCGACAGACGGCGACATACTGATGACAGGTGTAAAGTTAGGTAAGCGTCAAGTAACGCTATGTAACTCAGTGTATCAGAAACATTCACGTAGTAAATGTTTTTTATGCGCGGTCAAAATAACTGATGACCTTGTTGCTCGAAACCGACTCCCGATGTCGGCTTTCTGCTACGAATTCGTAAAATCCAAGTGAACTATTCTTGTAAGAAATTGTTTCCGTGCAATGCACGCATGAAACATGAGGATACAAGAGGGCAAAAACATGTCCCGGCAAGCGGGACATGTAAAGAAGATGTAAAGGGAAATGTAAAGACGAAGCGGCGGTGGATCAGCTTGCGTAGCTGGCCGTTTCCTGGTCCTGCAGGTCGTTGGCGCGATCGGCCAGCGCTTGCACGAAGCGGGCCAAGGCATCGTCGAGCGGCGCCATGAGCATGCCCCGCTCGCTGCCCAATGCGCTGTTGCGCGGCCGCGCCGCCGGCTGTCCGAAACTGTGCCAGTCGCGCGCCTCCACCGCGGCCGGCTCGAGTCCCGCCGCCGCCGCCGCGCGGCGCGCCAGCTCCGCCCAGCTCAGCGCCGTTCCGCTGGACAGGTGCCAGATGCCGCGCTCGCGGTCGATCAGCAGGTCGAGCGTGGCGTTGACGAGGTCTGGCACATAGGTCGGCGTGACCACCAGGTCGGACGCGGCCGCGAAACGTTCGCCGCAATCGATGGCATTGAGCGCCCGCGTGACGAAGTTGTGCGCGTCCCACGGCCCGAAGAAGGCGCTGCTGCGGATCACCAGCGCCTGGGGATCGGCATCGAGCACGCGCCGCTCCGCTTCCAGCTTGCTGCGTCCGTAGACATTCAGCGGCGCGGCCTGGTCCGACTCGACATAGGGCGCGTCCTTGGCGCCGTCGAACACCAGGTCGCTGGAGAAGGTGACGAAGCGCAGCGCATGGCGCATGCAGGCCAGCGCGAGCACGGTCGGGCCGTGCGTGTTCTCGCGCATGCACGCCGCCGCCTCGTGTTCGGCGGCGTCGACCCGAACGTAGCCGCCGGCGTTGACGATCGCCCACGGCTTGAAGCGCACGATGGCCGCTTCCACCGAAACCGGGTCGGCGATGTCCATTTCGCGCCGCGTGAGCACGTGGCAGGCCAGGTTGCGCTGCTCGCAGACGCGGGCGAAGGCCGAGCCCAGGGTGCCGCTGGCGCCGGCAATCAGGATCGGCTGCACCAGCGTGGCGCGGGCCTGGCTGCGTCCCGCGAAGTCGGCCACCGCGGTGCGCGTGGCCACCGGCTTGCACAGGAAGCGGCCGGGCCGGCGCCACCAGCCCTGGCCCTGCAGCACGGGATTCGACAGCGCGCGTCCGGTGGACAGCTCGCGCATCATGGTCGCGAGCGCGGTGGGCCGCGGATCGGGACCGCGCACGTCGAACGGGCCCGGCTCGTAGTAGCCGCGGCACTCCGTGACGAGGGAGTTCCAGTCGTAGGAGCCGAGCAGTGCCCATACCGTCACCGCGCGCACGTCGGCGCCGTTCAGGCGCACCTTCTGCGCCGCGCTCCAGATCTCCAGCAGCCAGCGCAGCTGGTCCTCGCGGTTGGCGTCGATGTGCGCCTCGGTCACCGCCAGCGGCAGGCCGTAGCGGTCCCAGGCTTCCTGCAGCAGCGGGCCGATGCCGGGTGTCGGCGTGGCCAGCGCGCGCGGGGTCTCGATGTCGGCCAGCGCGATGCCGCGGATGGTGTGGCGGTGCGACGGCGGATAGCGCTCAGGCCGGTGGTCGAGCCAGCGTTCGCTGGTGATGTAGTAGTTGACGCCGATGACGTCGGGCGGACAGGGGTTCCGCGCGAACCACAGCAGTTCCGCTTCTTCCGCGCCAGAGGCGAGCAGGTAGTCCCACAGCGCGTGGCCGGGCGCGACCTTCCCGCACAACAGGTCCCACGACAGCCAGCGCCGTTCGTTATAGAAGCACGCGAGCTCCGCCAGTTCCGGCGTGCTGTAGGTGCGCGACAGGTCGTCGGTCTGCACCAGCTTCGCGTGCGGGTTCACCGCCCGGATCGCCTGCATGGCCAGCACCACCGCGTGGCACTGGTTGAGCAGCGCGCGCACGAAAGTGGCGTCGCTCGATCCGTGCGGATACCACACGCCGTTCAGGCCCGAGAAACGCGCGGTAGTCAGCGGCTCGTTGACCGGCGTGTAGTATTCGACCCAGGGATAGCGGCGCGCGACGGCGCCGGCGAATTCCGCGAGCTGCTCGGCGAAGCGCGGATCGACCAGGCTGGTATGGCGCGGCCCGCTGCCGTGGTGCACCAGGCCGACGATCGGCCGCACGCCGAGGTCGCGCAGCGCGGGAAGACGCTCGTCCGGCCAGCTCCAGTCGGCGCTGTCGATGCCGTCCGGCGCGGTGCGTTCCCACAGCACCGGATAGCGGATCGCCTGGATGCCGAGCGAGGCGAAGCGTTCGATGTCCTGCAGGCGCTCGGCGTGGCCGTTGCGGTCCATCTGGCTGAAGTAATTGTCGCGTACCCGGTTGACCGTGCATTCGAGGCCGCCCCAAAGTTCCAGCGCCGGGTGGGTAGTCGTCATCTCATTCATGTAGCATCCTGCCTTCTGTGGACGAAACCGTAGCCTAGTCGGCAGTAAGGCGCGCCTGTGTTGGCTAGCGAACATAGTGAGAGGATTTCGGAATAGTCCTACTTTCTAATGGAGAACTCGGATGTACATGGTGTACTGGACCATTGTGGAGGAAGACGGGCATACGCCGCACCAGCGCGCGTTCGATACCAGCGAGATGGTGCCGGCGATGCAGTTCATGGAAGAGCTGCGCGCGCGCCAGCGCGGCGGCGAGGGCGTGCGTTTCGTCACCATGTGCTCGGAGCACCCGGACGTGGTCGGCCATCCCGGCGTCGACGTGACCGGACCTGGCTACAACTGGACGAAGCGGCGCCGCTAGGATTCTGCCGCTGGCGCATTCGGGCCAGCTGGCCTTGTCCATCGGCTTCTTTTGCATCATCCTGTCGATGTACGGCGGCGGATTCTCGACGGTGCCGGCCTGCCCGAAACCTACGTGACCCTGCAGAAAGCGGCAGTACTGTTTAAATAAGAGTGAACGTCGTTCCCGCGAAGGCGGGAACGACGGAGTTTATTTCAGAGATTGTGACCATGAACCACCCCGTCATCCCGATCGCGCTGCAGGGCGCGTCGCGCCAGCGCAAGCGCGAGGCGCCGAAGGGCCGGCGCGTCGATCCGCAGGCGCTGCAGGAAGTACGCGAACTGCTGGGCGACTGCTCGCGCCGGCGCGACCTGCTGATCGAACACCTGCACAAGATCCAGGATCGCTTCGGCTGCCTGTCTAGCGCACATCTGGCCGCGCTGGCACAGGAAATGCGCCTCGCGCAAACCGAGGTGTACGAGGTGGCGACCTTCTACCATCACTTCGACGTGGTCAAGGAAGGCGAAGCCGCACCTGCCGCGCTGACGGTGCGCGTATGCAGCGGCCTGTCCTGCGAGATGGCTGGCGCGGCAGAATTGCTGGCGCGGCTGCCCGCGATCCTCGGCCGCGACGTGCGCGTGCTGGCCGCGTCCTGCATCGGCCGCTGCGAGCAGGCGCCCGCTGCCGTGGTCGGTCAGTATCCGGTGCCGAATGCCACTGAACACGCGATTGCCGCCGCCGTTGCGGCGGGCCGGACTACGCACCGGCCGACGGCCTACGCCGGCTACGACGAATACAAGGCGCAAGGCGGCTACGCGCTGCTGCGCGCATGTGTGGCGGGCGAGCGCAGCGCCGAAGACGTGATCGCAACGCTGGAGGCATCCAGCCTGCGCGGCCTCGGCGGCGCCGGCTTCCCGACCGGCCGCAAATGGCGCATCGTCCGCGCCGAAGCCGGCCCGCGCCTCATGGCGATCAACGTCGACGAGGGCGAGCCGGGCACTTTCAAGGACCGCGTCTATCTCGAGCGCGACCCGCACCGCTTCCTCGAAGGCGCGCTGATCGCCGCGTGGGCGGTCGGCATCGAATCCATCTACATCTACCTGCGCGACGAATACCACGGCTGCCGCGCGCTGCTCGAACAGGAGCTGGAAGGCCTGCGCGCCGATCCGCCGATGGCCGGCATGCCGCGCATCGAACTGCGGCGCGGCGCCGGCGCCTACATCTGCGGCGAAGAGTCCGCGATGATCGAATCGATCGAAGGCAAGCGTGGCATGCCGCGCCTGCGTCCGCCCTACGTGGCGCAGGTCGGCCTGTTCGGCCGGCCCACGCTGGAACACAATTTCGAAACCCTGCACTGGGTGCGCGAGATCCTGGAGAAGGGCGCCGACTGGTTCGCCGGTCACGGCCGCAATGGCCGCAAGGGACTGCGTTCGTTCTCGGTTTCCGGTCGCGTGCGCGCACCCGGCGTGAAGCTGGCGCCGGCCGGCATCAGCGTGCGCGAGCTGATCGACGAATACTGCGGCGGCATGCTGGACGGGCACTCCTTTTACGCTTACCTGCCGGGGGGTGCCTCAGGCGGGATCCTGCCGGCAGCCATGGGCGACATCCCGCTCGACTTCGACACCCTGCAACCCTACGGCTGTTTCATCGGCTCCGCTGCCGTCGTGATCCTGTCGGATAAGGACAGCGCCGCCGCCGCCGCCCGCAACACGCTGCGCTTCTTCAAGGATGAATCCTGCGGCCAGTGCACGCCGTGCCGTGCCGGCACCGCCAAGGCGCTGGCGATCATCGAGCAGCCGCGCTGGGATACGGCGCTGCTGGGCGAGCTGTCGCAAGTGATGCGCGACGCCTCGATCTGCGGCCTGGGCCAGGCTGCCCCGAATCCCTTCGACTGCGTCATTAAGTACTTCCCGCAGGAGCTGGCATGAATGCGATTACCCGAACCGTGCGCTTCGAGCTGAACGGCCGCGAGGTCGAGGCGATGGAGCACGAGACCATCATCGAAGTGGCGCAGCGCGAAGGCGTCGAGATCCCGCGCCTGTGCTACAAGGAAGGCATGGAGGCCGTCGGCAACTGCCGCTCATGCATGGTGGAGATCAACGGCGAGCGCATGCTCGCGCCATCCTGCTGCCGCCATCCATCGCAAGGCATGAAGGTGAGCACCGACAGCCCGCGCGCCGTCGCTGCCCAGAAGATGGTGCTGGAACTGCTGCTGTCGGATATGCCGGAAACCGAATACACGCGCCACAACGAAGTGGTCGAGTGGGCGGCCAGACTCGACGTGGGCAAGCCGCGCTTCGCGCCGACGCGCGCGCAACCGGTGGAAGACCAGACCCACGCCGCGATCGCGGTCAACCTCGACGCCTGCATCCAGTGCACGCGCTGCCTGCGCGCCTGCCGCGACGAGCAGGTCAACGACGTGATCGGCCTCGCATTCCGCGGCGAGGGTGCGACGATCGTGTTCGACCAGGACGACCCGATGGGCGCGTCCACCTGCGTGGCCTGCGGCGAATGCGTGCAGGCTTGCCCGACCGGCGCCCTGATGCCGGCGCGCGGCGTCGCGCTCGAGGCGCCGGAGAAGAAGGTCGATTCGGTCTGCCCCTACTGCGGCGTCGGCTGCCAGCTGACCTACAACATCAAGGACAACAAGATCCTGTTCGTTGAAGGCCGCGACGGTCCGGCCAACCACGGCCGCCTGTGCGTCAAGGGCCGTTACGGCTTCGACTATGCCCACCATCCACATCGCTTGCGCACGCCGCTGATCCGCCGCGAGGGCATGCCGAAGAGCGGCGACTTCACGATGGACCCGGATCGCGTGATGGATGTGTTCCGCGAGGCGACCTGGGACGAAGCGCTGGCGCTGGCCGGCGGCTCGCTCAAGCGCATTCGCGACACCAAAGGCAAGCATGCGCTGGCCGGCTTCGGCTCGGCCAAGGGCAGCAACGAGGAAGCCTACCTGTTCCAGAAGCTCGTGCGCACCGGCTTCGGCAGCAATAACGTCGACCACTGCACGCGCCTGTGCCACGCCTCGTCGGTGGCGGCGCTGCTGGAAGGGATAGGCTCCGGCGCGGTATCGAACCCGGTGATGGACGTGACGCGCGCCGAGGTGGTGATCGTCATCGGCGCCAACCCGACCGTCAACCACCCGGTCGCCGCCACGTGGATCAAGAACGCGGTCCGCGCCGGCACCAGGCTGGTCGTGTGCGACCCGCGCCGCTCGGACCTCGCGCGCCACGCCCACCGCTACCTGCAGTTCAAGCCGGATACCGACGTCGCCATGCTCAACGCCATGATGCATGTGATCGTCGCCGAGCGGCTGGTGGACAAGGACTTCATCGCCAGCCGCACCATCGGCTACGAGGAGCTGGAAAGGAACGTCGCCGGCTACAGCCCGGAAGCGATGGCGCCGATCTGCGGCATCGATGCCGAGACGCTGCGTTACGTGGCGCGCCTGTACGCCAGATCGAAGGGATCGATGATCTTGTGGGGCATGGGCGTGTCGCAGCACATCCACGGCACCGACAACGCGCGCTGCCTGATCGCGCTGGCGCTGATGACGGGGCAGGTGGGCCGTCCCGGCACCGGCCTGCACCCGCTGCGCGGCCAGAACAATGTGCAGGGCGCGTCCGACGCCGGCCTGATCCCGATGATGTATCCGGACTACCAGCGCGTCGACAACCCGGCGGCAAAGGCCAAGTTCGAGCAGGCCTGGGGCATGAAGCTGGACGACAAGCCGGGCCTGACGGTGGTCGAGATCATGGACGCCATCCATCACGGCGACATCCGCGGCATGTACATCATGGGCGAGAATCCGGCCATGTCCGACCCGGACGCCAACCATGCGCGCGCCGCGCTGGCAGCGCTCGACCACCTGGTGGTGCAGGACATCTTCCTGACCGAGACCGCTTACCTGGCCGATGTGGTCCTGCCTGCGTCCGCGTTCGCCGAGAAGACCGGCACCTTCACCAACACCGACCGGCTGGTGCAGTTGGGGCGCCAGGCGATCGACCCGCCGGGCGAGGCGAAGCAGGACCTGTGGATCATCCAGCAGATGGCGCGCAAGCTCGGGCTGGACTGGAACTACGGGCACGTCTCGGAAGTGTTCGACGAGATGCGCCACGCGATGCCCAGCATCGGCGGCATCACCTGGGACCGGCTCGAGCGCGACGGCGCCATAGTCTATCCCTGCGTGAACGAGGGCGACGCCGGCCAGCCGGTGGTCTTCACCGAAGACTTCCCGCGCGAAGGCGGCCGTGCGCGCTTCGTCCCGGCCGACATCATCCCGGCCAACGAGCGTCCCGACGCCGAGTATCCGATGGTGCTGATCACCGGCCGCCAGCTCGAACACTGGCACACCGGCAGCATGACCCGCCGCACCGCCGTGCTGGATGCGCTGGAACCCGATCCGGTGGCGCTGGTGCATCCGCTGGACCTGGAACGCATGGGCGTGAAGCCGGGCGACGTCATCACCATCCAGTCGCGGCGTGGTGAAGTGGCGCTGTATGCGCGCGCCGACGACAGCTCGCCGGTGGGGGCGGTGTTCGTCCCCTTCTGCTACTACGAGGCAGCCATCAACCGCCTGACCAATCCTGCGCTCGACCCCTTCGGCAAGATCCCTGAATTCAAATACTGCGCCATCCGCGTGACCGCGGGCGGGGAGGTGGCGCCGCAGGGTTCCTACGGTGGCGGCCAGGTTTTGGAGGGCATGGCACAATAATAAGCATGAGCTCCCAATACACGCCCCGCCACCGTCCGCTGCTGTCGAATGCGCAGGCCAGCCTCACGCACGAGGTGCTGGCCATCGACGAGCGTGGGCGCGAATCCACGATCTCGATCCCGGCCGAGCGACCGCTCACGGTCTACGTGGACAAGCGCGAGCTGGTCACCCTCATGACGCTCGGCGGCGCGCCGGAGGCGCTCACGCTGGGCTACCTGCGCAACCAGCGCCTCGTGCGTTCGATCGACGAGGTGCTATCGGTGCAGGTGGACTGGTCGGTCGATGCGGTGGCCGTCGTCACCCGCAACGGCATCGCCGACGTCGAGGAGCGCACCGCGAAGAAGGTGGTCACCACCGGCTGCGGCCAGGGCTCCGTGTTCGGCGGGCTGATGGACGAAGTGGACCGCATTACGCTGCCGGCGGACGCGCGGCTGACGCAGTCGGTGGTGTACCGCATCGTCGACACCATCCGCACCCAGCAATCGATCTACAAGCAGGCTGGCTCGGTGCATGGCTGCGCGCTGTTCTCCAACAGCGGCGAACTGCTGTACTTCATCGAGGACGTCGGCCGCCACAACGCGGTTGACGCCATCGCCGGCCTGATGTGGCTGGAGGGACTGGCAGGCGCGGACAAGGTCTTTTACACCACCGGCCGGCTCACCTCCGAAATGGTCATCAAGGGCGCGCAGATGGGCATTCCCGTCCTGCTGTCGCGCTCCGGCACCACGCAGATGGGGCATATGGTCGCGCAGAAGGTCGGCATGTCGCTGCTGGCGCGATGCACGGGCAAGCACTTCCTGCTGCTGGCCGGGCACGAGCGGCTGGTATTCGAAACTGAACTGATGGAAGCGGCGCGCCTCGCGTAATGGGCCTGCTCGACGCCACCGGCAATGCGTTCGTACTGCTGTTCACCGGCGACGCGGCGCTGTGGAATATCGTCTGGGTCTCGCTCAAGACCAGCGTGGCCGGGCTGCTGCTGGCGACGCCTCCTGCGGTCGCCATCGGCTACCTCATTGCGATGCATCGCTTTCCGGGGCGGCGCATCGCGATCTGGCTGGCGCAGGCGTCGCTGTCGCTGCCGACCGTGCTGGTCGGCTTGCTGCTGTATCTGCTGCTGTCGCGGCACGGTGTGCTCGGCGGCCTGCAATGGCTGTTCACGCAGCCTGGCATCGTGTTGGGCCAGTTCGTGATCGCGATCCCGGTCCTGCTGGCGTTCACGCTGGCGGCGGTGCAGGCGGCCGATCCACGCTATGCCGAAACCGCGATCTCGCTCGGCGCTTCACACTGGCGCATCATGACGACGCTGCTGTACGAGGTGCGCTACGGCGTGATGGCGGCGGTGATCAGCGGCTTCGGCCGCGTAATCTCCGAAGTCGGATGTGCGCTCATGGTCGGCGGGAATATCGAAAGCCAGACCCGCACCATCACCACCGCAATCGCGCTCGAAACGAGCAAGGGTGAATTCGCCCAGGGCATCGCGCTCGGCATCGTGCTGGTGACGCTCGCGCTGCTGATGAACGGCGCGCTGATGCTGCTGCAGGGCGAAGCCCACATGGCGCGAGGCCACGCGTGAGCGCGCTGCTGCTGGTGCAGGGGCTGCGCAAGCGCCATGGCGAGCGCCAGCTGCTCGACATCGACGAACTTGTGCTCGATGCTTCCAGCGCCTACGTACTCACTGGCGTGAACGGCGCCGGCAAGAGCACGCTGCTGCGCATCCTCGCGGGGCTGGAGCGCGGCGAGTGCCGGCACGCCGAGTACGAAGGCCGCCCGGTCAGCCTGCACCCTTATCCCGCCGTGATGCGGCGCGAAATCGTGTACGTGCATCAGCATCCGATCATGTTCTCGACCACGGTGGCGGACAATATCGCTTATGGCTTGCGTGCGCACGGTGTGGACAAGTCGACGGTGGCGGCGCGTGCGGACGAGGCAATCGCCTGGGCGGGCGTGGAACATGCGCGCGACACGCATCCATCCAAACTGTCGGGAGGCGAAAAGCAGCGCGTGGCGCTGGCGCGCGCCAAGGTGCTGCGGCCCAAGCTGTTGCTGCTCGACGAGCCGACTGCGAATCTTGACGGGCCGGCGCGGGAACAGGTCATCGCCCTGATCCCGACCCTGCTGGAGGCAGGGACCACCGCGGTGATGGCCTGCCACGACCGCGACCTGATCGGACTGCCTGGTGTACGGCGGCTGAAGCTGCGCGACGGACGAATCGAATATCGACCACAAAGAGGAGAGCACGATGAAACGCCGTAATCTGCTTGCAGTCCTGCTGTGCGCCACGCTTGCCAGCCCTCTGGCGCTGGCCCAGCAAGTCATTCGCATGTCCACGACGACCAGCACCGAGAACTCCGGCTTGCTCAAGTACCTGATCCCGATCTTCGAGGCCAAGACCGGGACCAAGGTGAACATCATCGCGGTCGGCACCGGCAAGGCGCTCGAGCTTGGCAAGAACGGCGACGTCGACGTGTGCCTGGTCCATGCGCGCAAGCTGGAAGACCAGTTCGTCGCCGAAGGCTGGGGCATCGACCGCCGCGACGTGATGTACAACGACTTCATCGTGGTCGGCCCGGCGTCCGACCCGGCGCACGTGAAGGGCATGACCGACGTGATGGCGGCCTTCAGGAAGATCGCGGAGTCGAACGTGAAGTTCATTTCGCGCGGCGACAATTCGGGCACCGACGTGATGGAGAAAGCCTACTGGAAGGACGTCGGCGCCAAGCCGGAGGGGACGAACTATGTGTCGGCCGGCCTGGGCATGGGCGAGGTGCTGAACATGGCGGCCGAGATGAACGCCTACACGCTGACCGATCGCGCGACCTACGGCGCCTACAAGGCCAAGACCGGCCTGGCGATCCTGGTGCAGGGTGACAAGCGCATGTTCAACCCCTACGGGATCATCGCCGTGAATCCGGCCAGGCACCCTGGTATCAACTACAAGGGCGCGACGCTGCTGATCAACTGGATCACGTCGCCGGAAGGGCAGGCGAAGATCGCGGCGTTCAAGCCGGACGGCGAGCAGCTGTTCTTCCCGGACGCGCAAAAATAACGCTGGCAGTACCAGGTTCGTCGTTCCAGCGCGGGCGGGAATCCCATTTCAGACGAACAGCCGTGTAATATCCCCTCATTCAAAACAGATGAGGAACAAAGTGTGAACGTACTAATCTTCGGCGCCACCGGCATGGTCGGCCAGGGCGTGCTGCGCGAATGCCTGGCTGCGCCGGACGTGATGATGGTGAAGACCATCGGCCGCACGCCCACCGGCCAGCGCCACCTGAAACTGCGCGAGCTGGTGCACGCCGATATGTGGAGTTACGAAGGCATCGACGGCGAGCTGTCCGGCTTCGATGCCTGCTTCTTCTGCATCGGCGTCAGCTCAGGCGGCATGGACGAGAAAAAGTATACGCGCCTAACTTATGACCTGACGCTAGCCGCCGCGCGCAAGCTCGCCGAGCTGAATCCGCAGATGGTCTTCATCTACGTGTCTGGCTTTGGCGCGGACAGCACGGAAAAGAGCCGCGTGATGTGGGAACGCGTGCGCGGCAAGACGGAGAACGCCCTGCGCGCCCTGCCGTTCGAGTCGACCTATGTCTTCCGTCCCGGGATGATCCAGCCGCTGGACGGCATCAAGTCGAAGACGGCGTCGTATCGCATCTTCTACACGCTCACCAAGCCGATCCTGCCGCTGTTGCGCAAGGCATTGCCGACGCTGATCCTGACGACCGCACAGGTTGGGCAAGCGATGCTAAATGCGGTTCGTCGAGGCGCGCCGAAGCCAGTGCTCGAATCGACGGACATCGCTTTACTCGCCGGACAAAAATAAGCTTGGACTAATTTGGCGTTGAACGCGGTGACTGTGCGGTGCGGGACGAGATAATCTTCTCCAACGCCATTGGATCGACCACCCAATCGGAATATTCCTCTTGGTTCATGCCAAGAAATTCCGACAACTGCTGTCCAGTCCCTGCCTGCCCAGAATGCCAGCGTTCGACGTAGTCATCGATATCGCCGGGCGAAGCCAGCCCAGCAATGCAGAGCGATATGAAGTTTGGCTTATCCATGTAGTGATCTCCCTTTCACGGCCTGCTTGCTTAGCTTGCCTGTCAGCGGATCAAGTGCCCCAAGATGCCGCCCGCGCTTGTCAAATACTTCGATTTCGCCGTGGAGCGCGTCCCAAGTAAAGAAACGGTCTCGCCGATAGTTTGTCCAGACCTGCTGCCATTGATAACTTTATGTTTGGCACAGCAGTCCAGAAAGCACGGTACGGGACGAGCTTTGGGCATCCTCTTCACCAGTTTAGCGAAAATGTGGAACGGGTAGCGCCAGGCGCAATCCGCACAGTCTGCCGGTACCGGGACAAGCGTGCCTTGAGCAAGATCTGATCACATCAGAATGACGTCGTACTGCTCCTGGTGATACCCCTTCTCGACCTGCAGCGAGATCCGCTTGCCGATGAAGTCCCCCAGCATTGCCAGGTGCTGTGATTCCTCCTCGAGGAACAGGTCGATCACTTCCTGCGAGGCGACGATGCGGAACTCGCGCGGGTTGAACTGCTTCGCTTCGCGCAGCAGCTCGCGCAGGATCTCGTAGCAGATGGTGCGCGAGGTTTTTACCTGGCCCTTGCCGCTGCAGGCCGGGCAGGGCTCGCACAGGATATGGGCCAGCGATTCGCGCGTGCGCTTGCGCGTCATCTCCACCAGTCCCAGCGCCGAGAAGCCGCTGACCGACACCTTGGTGCGGTCGCGCGCCAGCGCCTTCTTCAGCTCCGACAGCACCGCGTTGCGATGCTCGGTGTTTTCCATGTCGATGAAGTCGAGGATGATGATGCCGCCGAGGTTGCGCAGCCGGAGCTGGCGGGCGATCGCGTGCGCCGCTTCCAGGTTCGTCTTGAAGATCGTGTCCGCGAAATTGCGGCCGCCGACGAATCCGCCGGTGTTCACGTCGATCGTGGTCATCGCCTCGGTCTGGTCGACGATCAGGTAGCCGCCCGACTTGAGGTCGACGCGTCGGCCCAGCGCGCGCAGGATCTCTTCCTCGACGCCGTACAGGTCGAACAGCGGACGCTCGCCGGTGTAGTGCTGCAGGCGCGACAGCACCGACGGCGTGTACACCTGAGCGAATTCGACCAGCTTGAGGTAGTTCTCGCGCGAGTCGACCTGGATGGTGGCGGTTTCGTCGTGCACGAAGTCGCGCAGCACGCGTTGCGACAGGCTCAGGTCCTGGTACAGCAGGCTGGTGGGCGGACGGGTGCGCGCGCCCTGCAGGATCGCGTTCCAGGTCTTGCGCAGGTAGTCGACGTCGGCCAGCAGGTCGGTGTCGGACGCTTCCTCGGCCATCGTGCGCACGATGTAGCCGCCTTTTTCTTCCGGCGGCAGCAGGCCTTGAAGGCGCGCGCGCAGCGCATCGCGGTCGGCTTCCTTTTCGATCTTCTGCGAGATGCCGATGTGGTTGTCCTGCGGAAGATACACCAGCATGCGGCCGGCGATGGATATCTGCGTGGACAGGCGCGCGCCCTTGGTGCCGATCGGATCCTTGATGACCTGGACCGTCAGCACCTGGCCGTCGAACAGCAGCTTTTCGATGGGCGTGGGCGGCGCATTGCTGTTGTCGTGGCTGCGCGCTTCCCAGATGTCGGCGACGTGGAGGAAGGCCGCGCGTTCGAGGCCGATGTCGATGAAGGCCGACTGCATCCCCGGCAGCACCCGCACCACCTTGCCGAGGTAGACGTTCCCGGCCAGCCCGCGCGTGAGCGTGCGTTCGATGTGCAGTTCCTGAACGGCGCCCTGCAGCACCAGCGCGACGCGGGTCTCTTGCGGGGTGATGTTGATAAGGATGTCTTCGTTCATGGATCGGCGCCGCTGATTGTACAAACTGTCATCATACACGGCACTGTGGAGCCGCGGGCACCCGTTTGCCAAGCGCTGGAAAGCCGCGTACACTGCGCAGCGTCATCGCAAGATGACACCTCGCTAGGGGTCCTGTGCGTCGTCATGCGGCGCGCGGGTGAGACATACCCTCCGAACCTGATCTGGATAATGCCAGCGAAGGGAAGCGACGAGAGCCACCCGCGCCCCGCGCGCACCCGGCTGTCCCACTCCCCCGTTGGCCCGTGCTGAACGACCACACTGGGAGTGAAATTGAAAGCCGAGCCTACCTTCTTGTCCGCCACCGCTGCCGTCGATGCAGCCGCCGTGGCGCCCCTGCCTAATTCGCGCAAGATCTACGTCGAGGGCAGCCGCCCCGACATCCGCGTACCGATGCGCGAAATCCGCCAGGCCGATACGCCTGCCGCATTCGGCGCCGAACCCAATCCGCCGGTTTGCGTGTACGACACCTCCGGCCCGTACACCGATCCGGCCGCGCACATCGACATCCGCTCCGGCCTCGATTGCCCGCGCGCGCCGTGGATCGCCGAACGCGGCGACACCGGGCAGCTGGATGGGCCGACGTCGGAATACGGCGTCACGCGCCTTCGCGATCCGAAGCTGGCCGAGCTGCGCTTCAGGCTGCAGCGCACCCCGCTGCGCGCAAGTTCTGGCCGCAACGTCACGCAGATGCACTATGCGCGCCGGGGCATCATCACGCCCGAGATGGAGTTCATCGCCCTGCGCGAGAACCAGCGCCGGACGGAATACATCGCCAGCCTGGCGGACGCCGGCCCAACCGGCAAACGCATGGCCGCGATGCTCGGCCGCCAGCACCCGGGCGTGAACTTCGGCGCCTCGATCCCGGACGAGATCACGCCGGAATTCGTGCGCTCCGAAGTGGCGCGCGGCCGCGCCGTCATCCCTGCCAACATCAATCACCCCGAGGTCGAACCGATGATCATCGGCCGCAACTTCCTGGTGAAGGTGAACGCGAACATCGGCAATTCCGCCGTCACTTCATCGATCGGCGAAGAGGTCGAGAAGATGACGTGGGCGATCCGCTGGGGCGCGGACACGGTGATGGATCTTTCGACCGGAAAGCACATCCACGAAACGCGCGAATGGATCATCCGGAACAGCCCGGTCCCGATCGGCACGGTGCCGATCTACCAGGCGCTGGAGAAGGTCAACGGCAAGGCCGAAGACCTGAGCTGGGAGATCTACCGCGACACCCTGATCGAACAGGCGGAGCAGGGCGTCGACTACTTCACGATCCATGCCGGCGTGCTGCTGCGCTACGTGCCGCTGACCGCGAGCCGCATGACCGGCATCGTCTCGCGCGGCGGATCGATCATGGCCAAGTGGTGCCTGGCGCATCACAAGGAATCCTTCCTGTACACGCACTTCGAAGAGATCTGCGACATCATGAAAGCCTACGACGTGTCGTTCAGCCTCGGCGACGGCCTGCGTCCCGGCTCGATCTACGACGCCAACGACGAGGCCCAGCTGGCCGAGCTGCGCACGCTGGGCGAGCTGACCAAGATCGCGTGGAAGCACGACGTGCAGGTGATGATCGAGGGGCCCGGCCACGTTCCGCTGCACATGATCAAGGAGAACATGGACCTGCAGCTCGAACAGTGCCACGAGGCGCCGTTCTACACGCTCGGGCCGCTCACCACCGACATCGCGCCCGGCTACGACCACATCACTTCCGGCATCGGCGCAGCCACCATCGGCTGGTACGGCACCGCGATGCTGTGCTACGTGACGCCGAAGGAGCACCTCGGCCTGCCGGACAAGGCGGACGTCAAGGACGGCATCATCACCTACAAGCTGGCGGCGCATGCGGCCGACCTGGCAAAGGGCCATCCGGGCGCGCAGATCCGCGACAACGCGCTGTCCAAGGCGCGCTTCGAATTCCGTTGGGACGACCAGTTCAATCTCGGCCTCGATCCGGACAAGGCGCGCGAATTCCATGACGAGACGCTGCCCAAGGAATCGGCCAAGGTGGCCCACTTCTGCTCGATGTGCGGCCCGCATTTCTGCTCGATGAAGATCACCCAGGAGGTGCGCGAGTATGCCGCCCGCGAGGGCATCGCCGACAGCGCCGCCCTGCAGCAGGGGATGGAAGTGAAGGCGGTCGAATTCGTCAAGCGCGGCGCCGAGCTCTATCACAAGCAGTGACGATCATGCTCGACATCCGACTGAACGGCGAACCGCACCGCTTCGACGGGCGCTCCGTGCACGAGCTGGCCGAATCGCTCGGCGTGGCCGGCCAGATGGTGGCGCTGGCCGTCAACCGCCAGGTGGTGCCGCGCTCGCAGTGGCGCGCACGCCTGCTCGAGCCGCACGACGAGGTTGACCTGGTGCGTGCCATCGGCGGCGGTTGATGCGGCCTCAAACAAGGAAAAGATCAAATGACAAACGAACGTAAGGACAGCCCCCTCGTCATCGCGGGCACCGAATTCCAATCGCGCCTGCTGGTCGGCAGCGGCAAGTACCGCGACCTGGAGCAGACGCGCGAAGCCACGCTGGCGGCGCAGGCGGAGATCGTCACCGTGGCGATCCGCCGCGTGAACATCGGCCAGGATCCGAACGCGCCAAGCCTGCTGGACGCGCTGCCGCCGGACCGGTTCACCATCCTGCCCAACACCGCCGGCTGCTACACGGCGAAGGATGCGGTCTATACGCTGCAGCTGGCGCGCGAGCTGCTGGGCGGGCGCAAGCTGGTCAAGCTGGAAGTGCTGGGGGACGAGAAGACGCTGTTCCCCAACATGCCGGAAACCCTGGCTGCCGCCGAAACGCTGGTGCGCGACGGCTTCGACGTGATGGTCTACTGCAGCGACGATCCGATCCAGGCGCGCATGCTGGAGGAAATCGGCTGCGTGGCGGTGATGCCGCTGGCGTCGCTGATCGGTTCGGGGATGGGCATCCTCAATCCGTGGAACCTGTCGCTCATCATCGAGCAGGCCACAGTGCCGGTGCTGGTGGATGCGGGTGTCGGCACGGCGTCGGATGCCGCCATCGCGATGGAACTCGGCTGCGACGGCGTGCTGATGAACAGTGCGATCGCCCATGCGCAAGATCCGGTGCGGATGGCGCGCGCGATGAAGCTTGCGGTGCAGGCCGGGCGCGACGCATGGCTGGCCGGACGCATGCCGCGGCGGTTCGCGGCTGCGCCGTCGTCGCCGATGGCGGGGCGGGTGGCCTGATGGATCGCGTCCGCCCGGCCGTGCTGGTGTTCGCCGGACTCGATCCTTCCGGCGGCGCCGGCATCGGCGCGGACATCCAGGCGATCGCCGCACAGGGAGCGCATGCGCTGCCGGTGGTGACGGCGCTGACGGTGCAGGACAACAACCGCGTGCACGAGGTCGTGCCGGTCGATGCGGGACTGATCGAGCGGCAGGCGTCGCTGCTCGCGGCGTCCATTCCGATCCTTGCGGTAAAGCTTGGCATTCCCGGCAGCCGCGCCAATGCGGAAGCCATCGCAGGGGTTATTGCAAGGCTGCGCGGCCAGCAGCCGGACCTGCATGTGGTGCTGGACCCGGTGCTGGCCAGCGGTCGTGGCGACCCTCTCGCACGCGGTGGCGCGCTGGCAGCGCTGGCGCCATTGCTGCCGCTGGCGAGCGTGCTGGTGCCGAACCTGTTGGAAGCCGAGGCCCTTGGCGATACGGGCTGCCCGAACGTACTGGTCACCGGCGGCCATGCGCATGGCGCCACCGTCGTCAATCGATGGCACGGCGGTGAGTGGACATGGCCACGCCTGCCGGGCGAATTCCACGGCAGCGGCTGCACGCTCGCTTCCGCCATCGCGGCGCGCCTTGCGCTTGGCGAGGACATGCGCGAGGCATTGGAGAACGCGCAGCGCTACACGCACGCCACGCTGGCGCAGTCGTTCGCGGTCGCGCCGGGCCAGCGCATTCCGATGTGCCGACCCATACTGACAAAGGAATCATGATGCGAGGCTTGTACCTGGTGACGCCCAATTGGGAAGACACGGAAAAGCTGCTGGTGTGTACCGATCGCGCGCTGCGGGCCGGCGCCGCGCTGGTGCAATACCGGCACAAGGACGCCACACCGGCGCTGCGCCGCGAGCAGGCCAGCGCGCTGCTGGCGCTGTGCAGGTGGCACAACACGCCGCTGGTCATCAACGACCACGTCGCGCTGTGCCAGGACATCGACGCCGACGGCGTGCATGTCGGCGCGACCGACGCGGACGTGGGCAGCGTCCGGCGTGCGCTCGGCGCCGGCAAGATTGTCGGGGCGTCGTGTTACGGCGATCTGGAACTGGCGCACACGGCGCAGTCCAGCGGTGCGAGCTACGTCGCTTTCGGCGGCTTCTATCCGTCGGCGGTCAAGGTCTATCCGGTGACGACGCCGCCGGATATCATCACGCAGGCAAAGGCGGAATTGTCGGTGCCGGTGGTGGTCATCGGCGGCATGAGCGCGTCGAACGCCTTGCCGCTGGTGGCGCGCGGCGCCGACATGGTGGCGGCGATCAGCCGCGTGTACATGGCGCCCGATGCGGGGGCGGCCGCGCGCGCGTTCGCGGCCCTGTTCGTCTAATGACGATTAAATCGGCAGGCCGGCCTTGCGCAGCAGGTTCGCGGTCTCGAACAGCGGCAGGCCCATGATGCCGGAGTGGCTGCCCTCGATGTGCTCGACGAACAGCGCGGCCAGGCCCTGGATGCCGTAGCCGCCGGCCTTGTCGTAGGGCTCGGGCGTGGCGCAGTAGGCCTTGATCGCGGCAGGAGAAAGCTGCGCGAAGCGCACGTTGGAGACCTGCGTGATCTGTTCGGCGACGTGATTGTGATGGACCGCCACCGAAGTCAGCACCTGGTGCGTGCGGCCAGACAAGCGGCCCAGCATCTCGACCGCTTCGTCCGTGTTGGCGGGCTTGCCGAGGATGAGGCCATCGATGGTGACGGTGGTGTCGGCGGTGAGCACGGGCCGTGGCGGCTGGCGGCGCAGCTGCAGGATGTTCCAGGCGAACGCGCCTTTTTCCTTCGCCACGCGCGCCACGTAGTCGTGCGGGTCTTCGCCCGGCCGCTCGTCCTCGCTGACGTCCACGCCGCGCGCGGGATCGCTGCGCAGCATCAGCAGTTCGAATTCCACGCCGACCTGGCGCAGCAGTTCGCGCCGGCGCGGGCTCTTGGAGGCGAGGTAGATTTTCTTGTCGAGCGGTTTGGTGGGCATGATGCGTCAGACGCGGTGGTAGGGATGGTTCTGGGTGATCGACCAGGCGCGGTACAGCTGCTCGGCGAGCATCACGCGCACGATCCCGTGCGGCAGGGTCATGCTCGAGATGCGGATCAGCCCTTCCGCACGGGCCTTGAGTTCGGGATCGAGGCCGTCGGCGCCCCCGATCAGGAAGACCGTGTCGCGCCCGTCCTGCTGCCATTGCTCCAGCATGGCCGACAGGCCGACGCTGGTGACGTCCTTGCCGCGCTCGTCGAGCGCGATGATGCGCGCGCTCTTGGGCAGCACGGCTTCGATGCGCTCGCGTTCGAGCGCCATCGCGGTGGCCGCGGTCTTGCTGCCGGAGCGTTCGACCGGCTTGATTTCCTTGAGCACGATGCGCAGCTCGGGCGGCATGCGCTTGGCGTACTCGGCGAAGCCGGTCTCGATCCAGGCCGGCATCTTGTGGCCGACCGCGGCGATGATGAGCTGCATCGAGGGCTTACTCGGCTGCCGCCTTCTTCACGATGCGGCGGATGACCTTTTTCGGCGGCTCCGCTTCGGCGGCGGCGGCTTTCGCCGCGCGCTTGGCTTTCACTTCGGCCTGCGCGGTCTTGGACGGCGCAACCTTCACGGTCTTGCCGACGGCGACTTTGGGCGCGGCCGGTTTCCTGGCGGCGGTGGTTTTGGTCGCGGCGGACTTGCGGGCAGCGGGCTTGCGCTCGTTGACCGGCTTGGCCTCAGGCTCGTTCTTGTTGGCGGCCATGTGCTTGGACTTGGTCTTCGGCTCGGCCGCTTCCTTGCCCTCGGCGGTCGACTTGCGCTTGGCCGCACCCAGCTTGACCGGCTTCTCGCCCCAGATTTCTTCCAGGCGGTAGTACTGGCGGATCGTCGGCTGCATGATGTGGACGATCACGTCGCCGAGGTCGACCAGCACCCATTCGCCGGTGTCCTCGCCTTCCATGCCGACCACGTCGCCGCCGTTTTCCTTGACCTTGTCGCGCACCGATGCGGCCAGCGCCTTGGTCTGGCGGTTGGAGGTGCCGGAGGCGACGACGATGCGGTCGAACAGGCTGGTGAGGTGCGTGGTGTCGAACAGGACGATGTCCTGGCCCTTGACGTCTTCGAGTGCGTCAACCACCAACGCTTGCAGTTTTTTGATATCCATTAGCTCTTGTATAAATGATGTTGTTGAATATAGTCTAGCACCACCGGTGCCACCAGCCCGTTTGCATTCCCGCCCCGGCGAATCGCGTCGCGCACCGCGGTGGCCGAGATGTCGACCGCCAGCGTATGTGCGAGGCAGACCCGCCCCGCCGGGCTGGAACGCAGCTCGGCCGGCGTGGCCAGGCGCGGCGCCAGTTCCCGCGCGACGCTTGGCGGCAGCTTGTCGGCGGCCAGTTCATAACCCGGCCGCGCGGCGACGCCGATGTTCGCCACGTCGAACAGCGCATGCCACTCGCGCCAGGTGTCCAGCTTCTGCAGCTGGTCGGCTCCCATCAGGAACACGATCGACGCCTCGGGCCCGAGTTCGCCGCGCACATGGCGCAGCGTGTCGATGGTGTAGGTGGCGCCTTGGCGCTCCACTTCCTGCAGGTCGATCGTCACCGGGATGCGCGCTGTATGGAAGGCGCACTCCAGCATGGCGACACGGTCGGCGTCGGAAGCGTGAAGATTGGACTTCTGCCACGGCCGTCCGGCGGGGACGATGCGCAGCTGGTCCGGGTGAAGCAAATCGGCGAACAGCTCGGCCAGTGCGATGTGGCCGATGTGTACCGGGTCAAAACTCCCACCCAGCAGGGCAACGCAGAAACTCACTTCTCCAGCCAGTCCCGGTGTACCAGGAAATCGGAGTACAGCCTGGCTTCTTCGGTGCCGGGCTGCGGCTGCCAGTCGTAGCGCCATTTGACGATCGGCGGCATCGACATCAGGATCGCCTCGGTACGCCCGCCCGACTGCAGGCCGAAGTGCGTGCCGCGGTCCCACACGAGGTTGAACTCGACGTAGCGTCCGCGCCGGTAGGCCTGGAAGTCCCGTTCGCGTTCGCCGTATTGCGTGTCGATGCGGCGCTTCAGGATCGGCAGGTAGGCGTCGATGAAGCTGTCGCCCACGCTCCTCGCCATCGCGTACGATTCATCGAAGCCAAGCTCGTTGAAGTCGTCGAAGAAGATGCCGCCCACGCCGCGCGGCTCCTTGCGGTGCTTGAGGAAGAAGTACTCGTCGCACCACTTCTTGAAGCGCGTGTGCAGTTCGCCGCCAAAGGGCGCGACCGCGTCGCGGCAGGTCTGGTGGAAGTGACGCGCGTCTTCCTCGAAACCGTAGTGCGGGGTCAGGTCCATGCCGCCGCCGAACCACCACACCGGTTCCTGTCCTTCGGCCGTGGCTTCGAAGAAGCGCACGTTCATGTGGACCGTCGGCGCATAGGGATTTCGCGGGTGGATCACCAGCGACACGCCCATCGCTTCCCACGCGCGGCCGGCCAGCTCGGGGCGCGCAGCCATCGCCGATGGCGGCAGGCTCTTGCCCATCACGTGGGAAAAGTTGACGCCGCCGCGTTCGAGCACATTGCCTTCTTCGATCAGGCGCGAGATGCCGCCGCCACCTTCAGGCCGTTCCCAGCTGTCGCGCAGGAAGGGGTTGCCGTCGACTTCTTCGAGCGCGGCAACGATGCGCGCTTGCAGGTCGAGCAGCCAGGCCTTGATGGCGGCAGGGTTGGGGGTGGACATCGGGTGCGTGTGCAAAGGGAAATGTGGGCAGATTGTACACTGCGGACAGTGCTGGTTACAAAACCTCAAAACAACGTCGTTCCCGCGCAGGCGGGAACCCCATGTTGCGTGCAGTGCGGCTGCGCAGGCAGAAATGGGGTTCCCGCCTGCGCGGGAACGACGGGTTTTAATGAAACGTATTGCTGTTACTTCGTGGCCCGCCAGCCGATGTCGCGGCGGAACTGGGCGCCGTTGAAGTGGATCTGGTCGACGGCGTCGTAGGCTTGCTTCTGCGCCATCTTGACGCTGTCGCCCAGCCCCACCACGCACAGCACGCGGCCGCCATTGGTGACCAGCTTGCCGTCAGCCAGCGTGGTGCCGGCGTGGAAGGTGACCGACTCCGGCGTCTCGGCCGGGATGCCGTCGATCACGTCGCCCTTGCGCGGGCTGTCCGGATAGCCTTCGGCCGCCATCACCACGCCCACCGCCGTGCGCCGGTCCCATTCGAGCTCGACCGCGTCGAGGGTGGTGTTGACGGCGTGTTCCATCACGCTGACCAGGTCGCTCTTGAGGCGGGCCATGATCGGCTGCGTCTCCGGGTCGCCCATGCGGCAGTTGTATTCCAGCGTGCGCGGGTTGCCCTGGGCGTCGATCATCAGGCCCGCGTACAGGAAACCGGTGAACTGGATGCCGTCCTTGGCCATGCCCTGGATGGTCGGGTTGATGATTTCGCGCATCACGCGGGCGTGCATCGACGGCGTCACGATCGGCGCCGGCGAGTAGGCCCCCATGCCGCCCGTGTTCGGGCCCTGGTCGTGGTCGCGCAGGCGCTTGTGATCCTGCGAGGTGGCCAGCGGCAGCACGTTCTTGCCGTCGCACATGACGATGAAGCTGGCTTCTTCGCCGTCCAGGAATTCCTCGATCACGATGCGGGCGCCGGCGTCGCCGAAGCGGTTATCCGACAGCATGTGCTCGACCGCCTGGTGCGCTTCTTCCAGCGACATTGCCACCACCACACCCTTGCCGGCAGCCAGGCCATCGGCCTTGATGACGATCGGGGCGCCGTTGGCGTCGATGTAGGCGTGGGCTTGGGCGGCGTCGGTGAAGCTCTGGTACTTCGCGGTCGGGATGCCGTGGCGCTGCATGAAGGCCTTGGCGAAATCCTTCGAGCTTTCCAGCTGCGCGGCCTCCCTGGTGGCGCCGAAGATCTTCAGGCCGCGCGCGCGGAACAGGTTGACGATGCCGGCCGCCAGCGGCGCTTCCGGGCCGACCACGGTCAGGCCGATGTGTTCGGCCAGGACGAAGTCCGCCAGCGCGACCGGGTCGCTGATGTCGACATTCTTCAGGCGCGCATCGCGTGCGGTGCCGCCGTTGCCCGGTGCGACATACACCATCTGGATACGCTCGGATTGGGCAAGTTTCCACGCCAGTGCATGTTCGCGGCCGCCCGAGCCGACTACCAAAATCTTCATACGATGCTTTCGCTGCTTGCTGCTTACTCTTCGATCACGGCGTTGGTATAGACTTCCTGCACGTCGTCCAGGTTCTCGATCGCGTCGAGGAGCTTCTGCATCTTCTGCGCGTCTTCGCCGGTAAATACGGTTTCGACGTCCGGCTTCATGATGACTTCGGCGGAATCGGCCTTGAAGCCGGCTTTTTCCAGTGCGTCTTTCACCTGCGCGAAATCGTTCGGCGGGCACAGCACCTCGAAGCCGCCTTCCTCGTCGGCGATGACGTCCTCGGCGCCGGCTTCCAGCGCCGCTTCCATCAGCGTGTCTTCGTTCACGCCCGGCGCGAACAGGAACTGGCCGGTATGCTTGAACATGAACGAGACCGAACCCTCGGTGCCCATATTACCGCCGAACTTGCTGAAGGCGTGGCGCACTTCGGCCACGGTGCGGACCCGGTTGTCGGTCATGCAGTCGACGATGATCGCCGCGCCGCCGATGCCGTAGCCTTCGTAGCGCACTTCCTCGTAGTTGACGCCTTCCAGGCCGCCGGCGCCGCGCTGGATCGCGCGCTGCACGTTGTCTTTCGGCATGTTCGCGTCGGCGGCTTTTTCCACGGCCAGGCGCAGGCGCGGGTTGGAGTTCATGTCGCCGCCGCCCATGCGGGCCGCAACGGTGATTTCCTTGATGAGGCGCGTCCAGATCTTGCCGCGCTTGGCGTCGGTGGCGGCTTTTTTATGCTTGATGTTGGCCCATTTGCTGTGTCCAGCCATGTTCGGGATTCCTTAGACGGTAATACTGAAGTGGCCGACATTCTAGCATAGCGCCCCTTGCAAAACCGCCGGGAAACGTTTAAGGAAACAGCAGCAAGGTGCCCCACGCGACCAGCGCCAGGCCCGCCAGCGTGGCGATCCCTGCGCCGCCGGGCAGCAGCTTTTCCGCCATCGCGAGCAGCGCCAGGCCGGCGGCCGCGGCCAGGTTGGTGAGGCCGGCGGCGAACAGCATGGCCATCAGCAGCCAGCAGCAGCCGACGCAGTAGCGGCCGTGCGTGAGGCCCATCCGGAAGGCGCCCCAGGGACCGCGCCGCCAGCCGGTGAGCACGAAGGCGAGCGGGGCGCGGCAGTGGGCCAGGCTCTCCTGCTTGGCCGGGGTCCACTGGTAGACGCCGGCCGCCACCAGCGTGAGGCCGGCGACGGTGGCGTTGGTGACGGCCATGGCCTTGTCCAGCGCGCCGGCATCGTGCAGCGCCCACAGGGCCAGCGTGGCGCCGGCGCTGAAGACGGCCCAGGCGGACAGGTAGCCGAGCATGAACAGGGCGGTGGCGCGCCAGGGCCGGCGTACGGCGTGGTACAGGCGGTTGACGCGCGCGAACAGCAGCACCGAGGGCGTGGCGGCGGGCAGCATGGTGGCCCACATCATCGCGAGCCACATGCCGTACAGCAGGGCGGGTTCGGCGCGGCGGTAGGGGGCAGGCAAGGGCGCGTCCGGGCGCAGGGCGGCGCCCATGCGCGCGGCGCGGAACAGCAGGTAGGTCCAGCACAGGGCCACCAGCAGCGCGACGCAGGCGATGACGACGGCACGTTCGGCACCCGGGCGGCGCTGCCTGGTGGGAACGGGGGGAAAGGCGTTCATGTGCGCGCGGCTCCGGGCTTGACGAGTACTCCATCGTTGGACAGGCCGCGCCTCTCCACGTTCGCGCACCCGCCAACGCACTCTGCCGTTTCCGAATACAATCGTTGGATGACTACCACGCAAGCCGCCGTACCTGCAGCTTCCTTACCACGTTCCGCTCTCGTCGCAGGTCTCGCCATCGCCGTCGTCGGCGCCGTCCTGTTTTCAACGAAGGCCGTTCTCGCCAAACTGCTGTACCGCTACCACATCGACGCCGTCACCTTGATCGCGTTCAGGATGCTGTTCTCGCTGCCGGTGTTCGCCGCGGTCGCGCTGTGGAAGATGCGCACCGACGCGCCCCTGTCGTGGAGCGACCGCTGGCGCCTGGTCGGCCTCGGCCTGGTTGGCTACTACCTGTCGAGCTTCCTCGATTTCCTCGGCCTGCAATACATCTCCGTCGGCCTGGAACGGCTGATCCTGTTCCTGACGCCGACCTTCGTCCTCCTGATCACCGGCTTCTTCTTCAAGCGCCGCATCAGCCGCGCCGAATGGCTGGCGCTGGCCTTGTCCTACTGCGGCATCGTGCTGGTGTTCGTGCACGACCTGAACGGCGGCGCGGGCAGCACCGTGGTCGGCTCGCTGCTGGTGCTGGGCTCGGCGTCGAGCTATGCCGTCTACCTGCTGGGCTCGGGCGAAATGGTCAGGCGCATCGGTTCGCTGCGGCTGGTGTCGTACGCGATGTGCGTGTCCAGCGTGGCCTGCATTGCGCAGTTCTTCCTGCTGCGGCCGGCGGCCATGCTGGTGCAGCCGCTGCCGGTCTACTGGCTCTCGCTCGCCAATGGCATTTTTTGTACTATTCTCCCAGTCTTCATGACCATGGTGTCGGTCCAGCGCATCGGCGCGGCCACGGCCTCGCAGGCCGGGATGATCGGGCCGGTGTCGACCCTGTTCCTTGGCGCCATCGTGCTGGGCGAGCCGATCACCGCGGTGCAGCTGGCGGGCACGGCGCTGGTGCTGGGTGGTATTTACATGCTGTCGCTGAAAAAATAAGGGCCAATAATGAAACCTCGAATCGCACTCATCGCGCACGACCAGAAGAAGGACGACATGATCACGCTGGCGGCCGAGTACATCGACTTCCTGCGCGGCTGCCAGCTGTCCGCCACCGGCACCACCGGCGGGCGATTGTCCAATGAACTCGGGCTGACGGTGGACCGCAAGCATTCCGGCCCCTTCGGCGGCGACCTGCAGATCGGCGCCCAGCTCGTCGATGGGCTGATCGACGCCGTGATCTTCCTGCGCGACCCGATGACGCCGCAGCCGCACGAACCGGACATCAACGCCCTCGTGCGCGCCTGCGACGTGCACAATGTGGCATGTGCGACCAACCTCGCCAGCGCCCACCTGCTGCTGTCCCAGCTGCAGGCGCAGGCGCGCAAGGAACATCATTCGAAGGGAGCTTGACATGCAGACCAAGGCAATCGTCCTGAACAAGAATGGCGGCCCGGAAGTGCTGGAATACATCGACGTCGTCGTCGGCGATCCGGGGCCGGGCGAGGCGCGCGTGCGCCAGCACGCCATCGGCGTCAATTTCATCGATGTGTATTTCCGCACCGGCCTGTATCCGATGCCATTGCCCTCTGGCCTGGGCCAGGAAGGCGCGGGCGTGGTCGAGGCGGTGGGCGCGGGCGTCACCCACGTCAAGCCGGGCGACCGCGTGGCCTATGCCGGCCGTCCCAACGGCGCCTACAGCCAGCTGCGCGTGATGCCGGCCGACATCCTGGTCAAGCTGCCGGACGAGATCCCGTTCGAGACCGCGGCCGCCGGCATGCTGCAGGGGCTGACGGTGTGGTAC
>JAEWEK010000130.1 GCA_023389425.1 Pseudomonadota bacterium
CTCTCCAGCCGATGCCCGTTCGTTATCTCACTTAATTTGGGATTCACCTATCTCTGAGCGATCCAATGAGGTAAGGCAGTATTTTATCGGTATGGCTTTGCAGCGTTACGACGAGGCAATCGCGTTAGAAATGCCGTCTTTAGTCGATAAATTCGTTGACCAAGTGATGTTGACGGCAAAGCGCAAGGGGTTGGATGCTGAAAACAGAATTAATGGTCAGCAGGAATCTTGGTTTAAAGTAGCAGGCTCATTTGAGGCACAGTTTTTTGAGGCAATCAAAGAACAAATTGAGAAGCGCGAAGCACAACGATAATGTCATATTAGATGTGAAGACAGTCCGCTGTAAATTGTTCAGCTTCACTTCAAATTCCTTGATGACCTAAACGATGTCAAATCAACCAGAAATCAAAGTGCAAATTGCTCGTGGTAATGAAATCGCGTCATATTCCACATGTTTGTTGACGACGAATATTGTGTGAATTCAAGATGTTGGTGAGAAAATATACCATTGGTGTCAATAGAAACACGTCGTGGACAGCTGAGATCGTAAAGTAGGTGTCAAATTAACCAAAACATCAATCAATTCTGGAAGCTTGTCGGCGCGCTGGTCGATGAAGACCTCTACGGACTCCCTTACGACCAACGCCTGCCGCGCCTGCTCGCGCACCGCTTCGGCCTGTGGGACGTGCTGGCCGCCTGCGAGCGCGAGGGTAGCCTCGATTCCGCCATCCGCAAGCCGGCCGCCAACGATTTCGACCGCCTGCGCCATTTGTGCCCGCAACTGGAAACAGTCGGCTTCAACGGCCAGGCATCGGGCAAGTTCGCGCCGCAGTTCGAACAGGCCGGCTACCGCGCCGTGGTGCTGCCGTCGTCCTCGCCGGCGCACATGGCGATGAGCTTCGAAGCGAAACTGGCCGTGTGGCGCCGCCTGGCTGACGACAAGCTGGACACCGGCAGGACTGCGCAGCTGTTCTGACGGGTAGCCGTTTCCCCCGACGTTGGCCCTGGGTTTGCATGCGCATTGCCTACGGTTTACCCCTTGCATGTAGCAGCGTCGTGACCGGCACGCCTCACGAGCGTCGAGAGAGCTTTTGATATCGGCAACAGCTCCGATGAGTGACGTGGCAGAGGTTCGGAGTCCTGAGTGCTTGATGCTTGATCCGGTCCAGCAGAAATGTGCAGACGTTTGAACAGCACCTGTATCGTGTTGCGGGCTGACCCAAGTGGTAGCAGCGAGCTTCAGGTGTCGGACAGCTATCCGCGCGCTGAACGGCGGCGCGAACCGAGCTGCGGGGGCTGATGGACACAGTTCGCTATGAGACGCCGCGTTCCGATTCTAAGCACCCTTGAACGCGCGGTAGTTTTAGCGGCACGCCGAGAGAGCAATCCAAGGCAGCATTGTAAGGCGGTTTCGAAGCTTAACTGGGCAGTGAAGAAGCTGAAAGACTTCTTCAGTCGAATTCGAATAGATATGCATAACGTTGGAGCGACGCAATTTCTTTCCCCGCGCAAGATCAAAGTATCTTATGCTGAACTACCAAGTCATCCACGGTTGCTCCAAAGCGCAGAAACGCTAGGCGGTGCGGGCCAACTCGATAAGCGTCTTTCCGAGCCTCAAAGAACGGAAGATCGTACCACAGGATATCGAACTCAACCATGAGTCCTTTTCGACGAACATTTGACCATTCGTACAGTGTTTCATGTTCAGCGCGCCGGGATAATATGCCGGCGAACTGTATTAGGGCGCGCTCGCATTCTGTAATTTGAGATACATCTCGAAGGCGAAGCGTACACTTGGATATGGCAACGGCCTCAGTGGAAGTGCGGCGGCCGAACTCGCCCCCAAGGAAAAGTACTTTCATCTTCGCTCTTGAGAGATCACGCTTATTTTTGGAGTCGGGTATAGATTCCATCTGAAACTCGATTGCTGGTCTCATTAGCGCATGGGCCCGGTTTGCATCTCGCTTTCTTTCAAAGTTCCATTAATCACCATCATGCGTTCATAGAAGTTTAACCACACGGCATCGATAAATCTCCGCGCGAAAATTGACCCCGTTTCAGCATGAAAAATCGATGTCGTGGTGAGGCGTGTACGGTTACTAGTTACCTTTGTGAAACGCATCAGTACAATGCCCTTTTTCTTATCGTACGGCTCTATCGGGCCTTTCTTTTTTTTCGGTTCCCTAGTCGGCGCTGGAGTACTTGGTTCAGGATCCTTATCTGTGCCGACAAAAGGATTGGTCACCGCTTCTTTCGTAATCAATGTTGGGCGTTTTAGAGTGTACTTCACCAACATAATTCTTGGCGGAAGGTTGCCTTCCTCCACATGTTCAAATGCAAAAAATTGGTTTTCGGGAAGAACCTCTTGTATTCCATAGCGTATCGGCGGCGTTGAGGATTTGATGATCGAGAATAATGGCACATGAGCCATGGGGTCGGCGAACGAAGAGAAAAAGTCGTCTTGACCGATCCCAAAGATCTTCGACATTTGAGTTCGAACCACAAGTGGATCGGGGTCAGGAATAGGTTCATATCGAACCCCGCGAGCCTTCGCGATCTTTCGCAGTTCTTCTTCAGTCTTTGGCGTCATATAGATAACCTCCATTATGCGTCAAGAATGTGCATTAGATCGTCATACATACGCATTGATTCTGCATTCTCAGGATGTATTGACGCTTCAGTTGCGCGGTTGAAAACTTCATCGCGCACTGACATTGGATCGCGGCCTGCTGCAGATTCGTTAGCATACCGGATCGCAGCTTCATATCCGATGCAGTATTGTCTGGCGACCGTTTTGGCGTGATGGCGAACACGTGCCTGCATGTCTGCATTCTTGCAATAATGGAAGATAAAATCACGGCCTAATCTCACGTGATGTGGCTCGTCTGGAAGAATGTGTTCGACATAGACAGCGAAGGTTTCCGGGTCAAACTTCGCCATCGGTGCGAGGAGGGTCGGAAGGAATAGTCCCTCACCTATAAAATTAGAGGTGGCGAAGTATTCGGCAGGATGGGTTAGCTTATCCATATAGTCGAACGACGCGGACCATTCATAGATAGGCTCAAGGTAATATTTTTTAGGGTCCGCGCCCCAAAGTTCAAGCTGTCTGCATAGTACTGCTGCATGCTTGGTTTCGTCGGCAATTTGCTGCCCCACACGGCGTAGCAGCGTTGGGTTTTCGAGACGCTGCAACTGTCTAGCAAGAACAGTCGACTCTCGCCATTCGGGATAAACACCTAGCTGGATCAGAAAGATTATTTCGGGACGACGTGCCGGCTCCAAGTCCGGGACACTGTGCAGCGGCGGTCGTCCAAATTTCCCACTAAGAATTGCACGCGCTGCGCTTGTCCTGATACCTTCGAGCTCGTGAATAAAATCGTCGATAGGTTGGGCTTCCATAGTCGGCTCTCGCGTAATGTCGCTTGACTCTCCATTCATGGTTCTCTCCAGGAAATGGTTAAACGCTTCAATCGAATTGCTATGGCTGAATCAGTGATTCAGTTTCCTACTGCTCTCTGCCGCCGTCAACCTTGTGCAAAAAAACAACATCTTCAAAAAGGAGTTTTGGCTTTAACATCCAAGCTTTGAGTAAGCTCGCGCCGCAATTCGTAATGGTTATTGAACAGTGGATAATGTTGTGGGCTGTAAATTCGTTATTGATTTTGCAAAATAACCTTCTGATTTAGCACATCGTATAATTGCTGAAGGGTTAATGGTTGCGTTATTTGTGATGTTTTTTCTGTGGTCGTGTCCTTGTCTTTCGTAACCGTCTTCTCAGTTGTAGTAGTTATTGGTGTAACGGAAACCCCAATTAAAGTGTCTTTGTTAGCTAAGAAGAGGTTTTGAAATTTGAATGAAATTTGGTTTCCGCGGCTTGAGCCATTTTCGATTGTCTTATCAAACGAAGCACTGGGAATTTCTTTAAAAATTCCTCCGGGCGCAAGATCGATACCAATTTGAGTCTTGTCGTTGGAGGTGGCTGTAATATTAAATGTTACGTTGACCTCAGAGATGAGAAGACCGGCTTTCTTTTTGTCTCGAGTGTTTTCGTTTGTTTGCAGAAAATCAATTCCATCTTTGACTTGAGCTAACGCGTCCTTCAATGTGATTTCGCTAGGCATTGGTTTAGGGCCAGAGCAGCCAGCGATAGAGAAAGAAGTCGTGAGCAAAAAAAATAAGCGAAAAATTAAATATTTTTTCTTCATTAATGCTATCTCCTCGAGTATTGTTCACTGTCATCTAATGTCGACTGGTGACAACTGAAAGAAGTGCCCATACATAGACTCGCCTTGTCCTCGATCGACGTAACAAAACCTTTACAATGTACTCCTCCAATTATCGAACTATCAATTAAATAATTTTTATTACAAGAGAAAAATGGATAGGCTTGACGTTGTAGGAAAATGGCGTTTGAAAATATAAATTTCAGTTTGGCAATGAAATCTCAAAGCGGACGTCAGTTCTGAGCGAAACACGAATATGCCGCTCGTGAATTAGAGAGAAGTGCTCTTGCTGAGTATGTCTGCTTGAGGGCACATTAGACAATAGCTGTAGATTCCTGGCCGGCCTCCGCCATTAAGCTAGCTTCAAGTCAGGACTAAATTTAAAGGCACTGTCGACTTCCACTGTCTTGGAACAGCTAAGCTCGGATCGTTTAGACTTCGATGGTGTCAAATTAACCAAAAGATCAACAAGCGGCTCGCTTAGTAGGATGCACTAGATGATCAAGTCTGCCCCAAACCAACTGCTGCGCAAGCGATGCTTTGACCCGGTGGTCGATGTGCGTACCCGTTTGCTATTACTTGGCAGTTTGCCCGGCGAGAAATCACTGGAAATCCAGCAGTATTATGGGAATCGCCAAAATAAGTTCTGGAAATTGGTGGGTGCGGTGTTAAATGTCGATTTGTGCGTTCTGTCATACGACGTCAGACTCGACATCTTGTTGTCGCGTGGCGTTGGGCTTTGGGACGTGATCGCCGAAGCCGATCGCCCTGGCAGCTTGGACGCTAACATCACCAATGCCTACCAGAATGCTTTGACCGGCCTCATAGGAACGCTGCCCAACTTGCGCGCGGTCGCCTTTAATGGGGCCATCGCAGCGCGCCTAGGTCGCAAACAGCTCCGCGCGTTCAGCGATCGCCTTTGTCTGGTTGACCTTCCGTCGTCAAGCCCTGCACATACGGTCGGCTTTGAACAAAAGTTGCAGGCGTGGTGCCACCTTGCCGAACATTTGTAGAGCTTCGACCAACCTGTGCTATTTGACACCCGTGAGTCGACTTCGGCTCCAGATGTTCATCTATTTCGTTTTAAGCCGCACGCCTTCGCCCATGGGCAAGTTTTTTTGCTCCTTGCTACTCGGTTTTTATTTCCTGTCCATCGCGTCAGCCCACATGACACAAAAAATGGATCGAGTCGTTGCGCTACTTGAGTTCTGCATTCAGACTAGGAAGTGATGCATGGAATACAATTCCATTTAACGAAAGCCAAAGTTCCGGTTCTCAATGATGAAGTGTCATCAAACTGGAGAAGGGCTGGGTCCGAACGAGCGCAGAAAGTATTCCAATTTCATTCTCGGCTTTGTGAGGGTCGGTCCGGTCGTCCACAATAATCAGTGGCGAGACGGTGTCAGCAAACGGACCATTGATTACATCACCGACCTTGCGCATCGCCCCCCCTGTCGCCTGTGGGCTCGGTGAAATGACATCAATGAGATCGTTCCCGTGCCGAAAATCGAACACGTGATCGACCATCGACGCACCCCGCACGTGCACACGTCGTTGAAGCTGGATCATTGGGTTGCGGGCCATGAGATACGGTTCAGCCTCGGCCAACAGGTCGTGTTCAACACGCGTGTTACTCATCTGTTCTCTGGCCCAATGGGCGACATCTAGCAGTGCTGTAATGCTGCGGGCGAAGTTCCATGCAGCATTGCTTTTTTGTGTGAGCAGTTTGAAATCACCTTCTTCTCCCAAGGTAATCCCATGTGCTTTCACAACATCGCGAAGCACGCGAACTGTCGAATGATGGTTTAGGTCAAGTCCCAAACCACTCAAGTGAGCAAAGGTATCTCCGTTGTCGCTGATTACCACATGGTTATCACTCATCTCTAGGAGGTAGAGCGTGATCGCGGCACCATCTGGCAAGCTAAACGGGGTTCCGATGCGCAGCCCAGGTTCGCCCCGGATGCCCCGCACGGGCTTGCAATCGTATCTGGTGAGCGCTTGCGCCCATTCGCAGTTCAACATGGCTGATCCAAATTGAAACGTTCGATATTCGTGTGAGATAGAAACCACGCTAGCATACCCTGCCAGTTCGTACAGTCTACGCCAGTCTCGCGCACCGGGCGAACTTCACCATTCGGAAGATGTTCGTGCGGGCCGTAGATCGGTATTTCGCCGTTATGACTGAGCTTGTCGACAGGACAGACTTCGAGTTGATAAGCGCGCTGCCGCAGCGATCCGACACGCTGGAAGACCGACAGGGTGATTAGACAGTCATCAACCAGGGTCGGAAGTCGCGCCTCGATCTGCAGAGTCATCCCAGGGATCGAAATTCCGTCGACGTCAAACAGGATCGCCGTTCCAACCATGAGTCCCCGGTGGTTCTCTTTTGGACGAAAGCCCGTCCAGTTCTCTTGGCGAACTTTTTCTGTTGCAGGATATGCTGAACCTTGTCTGGGTCAAAGTGCATCCGCATATTCCTGGTGGGCTTTGTGGTTTAGGCAAGTTTAACTCAAGAAGTGAGAGCGGTCGATCTGATCGTTAAGCGGGAAGGGTGTCAAATTGACCAAACCATCAACCGGTTTTGGCGGCTGATTTCGGCTGTCTTGAGCGAGGACCTGGCGGCGCCACCCTATCCGGAGCGCTTGCCGCGCTTGCTCGCTCATCGTTTCGGGTCGTGGGACCGTGCTGGGCGCGTGCGAATGGGAAGGCAGCCTAGGCACGAGCATCCGCAATGTGCAGGCCAATGAATTCGCCCTGCTGCGAGCGCGCAGCCCCGCGTTGTATACGGTAGGTTTCAATAGGCAGGCATCCAGAAACTGTGCGACTGGCTTTCGCTGATCAACGCCGACAACTTGAGGCCGTGAAGTAGCGCGCCATTGGCTCAATTCCCCTGGGGCCCCGTCGCCAGCTTGTGCAAATGCACAAGCTTCGCCGCATACCGCTCGCGGTTGTCGGTGGTGGTGCTGGATTCCAGGGCCAACGTGAGTTGTTCGCGCGCCAGCTCCGGCTGGCCCAGGCGCAGGCAGGCCACCGCCAGCCAGAAGTGGAATTCGTCGTTGTAGGGCGCCCGCTTGACCTCGCGCGCGAACAGCTCCTTGGCGCGGGCGTAATCGCCCTTCTGGAACGCCCGCAAGCCGTCGTTGAAGTATTCGAACGGCGGATGCGGATTGAGCTTCGCGACGCGCGCGGCCAGCGCCGCCGATTCGGCCTGCTTGCCGTTCTCGGCCAGCAGCGGCACCAGGTTCTGCATCACTACCAGGCTGTTCGGCTCGCGCTGCAGCGCCGCGCGGAACACCGCTTCGGCTTGGGCCAGGTCGCCATGCTGCTGGTAGACCACGCCGAGCGTGTTGAAGGTCGATGCCGGCGCGTTCTCGCGCGCCACCGCGCCGCGCGCCCACCAGTAGGCGTCGTCGATGCGGCCCATCACCAGCGATTCGGCCGCGCGGTTGTTCATGTAGAGCGTGACGATGTCCTGCTCGGTCAGCGGCTCGACGCGCAGCCTGGCCGCGTCCGGCGGCGGCAGGAAGTCCACCGTGAGCAGCTGGTCCGGCTCGCCGGTGTGCGCGAGGTCGATCATCGGCTTGCGACCGAACGACACGTTGACGTGCGAACTGACCAGGTACAGGCTGGCGCTGCGGCTCCAGGTGTCCTCCACGTCGACGCTCTGGAAGCGCACCACCAGGCCCAGCTCCTTGGCGAAGGCGGCGGTCATGATGACCAGCGACAGGCAGTTGCCGGCGCGCGCATCGAAAGTCTGGGCGGCGGTGCGCGTCATGCTCGAATCGTATTCGAGCTTGAGCTGGCCCTTGTCGTACAGCGCATCGATCAGGCCATTGATGGTGCCGTGGTCCTGCAGCAGCTGCTTGAAGCGCTTGGTCTGCATATAGTCCCGCATCTGGGGATTCAGCGCGAACAGCTGGTCCACCGATACCGGTTGTGACGGCGCGGCGAAGCGGGAATCGGCAAACAGCGCGTCCGGCGCCGGGCCATGCTCGACGGTGGCGCATCCCGTCAGTAAAGCCATTAGCAGCGCCGCGATGATCCTCATGCTGTCCTCCTTGTACTTACAGAGGCAGTGTCGCGCCGCCGCGCGCGCTTGTCAAAGCTTTATGCGTCGCCGTGCAGGGCTTCGTGCAGGCTGTCGAGCAGGTCGTCGGTTTCGTCTTCGGCCAGGCCGAGATAGGCGCAGCAGCGCTCACCGCCCTTGGCCCATTCGAGCGAACGGGCGTCGCCCTGGTATTTGCAGATCGCGCGCTCGGCCAGTACCGACAGCGCCACCAGCGCGCGCACCAGGTCCGGCGTGGCGCCGTCGTCCAGCACCGCGTAGTCGTGATGGTGCAGGATGGCCCAGCCGACTTCCGGCGACAGGCCCCAGTTGCGCGCCAACAGGCAGCCGACCGCCGCGTGGTTGGCGTTGTGGCGTTCGTCCTCGAGCGCGGTGAAGGCGCGTTCGGCTTCGTTGGCGGCGGCGGCGTAGGTGGCGGCATAGCCGGGGAAGCGTTCCATCATCAGCGGCAGGCCGGTGTCGCAGAACAGGCCGAAGGTGTGCGCGATGTCCGGCTCGCTGATGCGCAGGCGGCGCGACAGGTAGACCATTGCATGCGCGCGCAGGGTCGAGATGTCCCAGAAGCTGGCCAGCGCCGCGCTGTCGGCGGGGATGGCCTGGCGCGCCAGCAGTCCGGTCATCAGCGCCGCTACCTGGTTAATCCCCAAAAACATGATCGCCTGCTCGACCGACTTGGCCTGGCGCTGGCCGCCGTAGAATGAGGAGTTGGCCAGCTTGAGCAGCGCGCCGGCCATGCCGACGTCGCGCGCGACGATGCGCGCGATCGTGTCCGTCGAAGGTTCGCGCCGCGCCAGTTCGCTCTGGAGGTCGGCCAGCAGGCTGGGACGGGGCGGAATGCGGATCGACTTGATGAGGGCGTCGACGTGCTCGGTGGCGGGGACTGCGAGGGTGCTCATGCGGAAGGGGAAAGTAACTTTCCGTTAGGAAACAGCTAAACCAACACTATAAACCAGAGCTATCGCCCTTGCATCAAAAGCATGGCGATTGTCCTAAAAATTGTCGCCAAATGGACAGTACGCCCGTGATATTTGGGGAGTATTAGAATGGCAGGCATGACAGAACAGCTTGCCGGGATCGACTTTTCGGCACCGTCGGAGGTCGTCGCGCGCCGGCTGATCGGGGTCACGGTGCTCGTCGACGGCGTCGGCGGCCGCATCGTCGAGACCGAAGCCTACGACCGCGAGGATCCGGCCTCGCACGCGTTTTCCGGGCCGACCGAGCGCAACGAGGCGATGTTCGGCCCCCCGGCGCACGCCTACGTCTACCGCTCCTACGGCATCCACTGGTGCCTCAACTTCGTCTGCCGCGAGGCCGGGCATGGCGCCGGGGTGCTGATCCGCGCGATCGAGCCGCTGCACGGCCTGGACGTGATGCGCGAGCGGCGCCGCACCGGCGACGACTGGCTGCTGTGCTCCGGACCCGGCAAATTGTGCCAGGCGATGGGCGTGACGCGCGCGCTCAACGGCAAGTCGCTGGCGGAGTTCCCGTTCGCGCTGCTGCCGGCGCCGCGCGGGCTGGAGGTGGTGGAAGGGCCGCGCATCGGCATCTCGAAGGCGATGGAGGTGCCGTGGCGTTTCGGGCTGGCCGGCTCGCGCTTCGTCAGCAAGCCGTTCAGGCGCTGAGGCGACCGCGCGCCCCCGCTCGTCAAAGGCCGTGGCCCGTTCACCGCTTGCGCATTCGAATACTCAGCATGGGCCCCGGCCTGCGCCGGGGCGACGGCTGATTTGAGGCTGCGCCGCCGTTGGCTCGGGCAGCGCGCGGCGCCTGATGCTGCGCATCGGGCTGTCCGGCGCACGGCGCTCCTTGCGCGGCGCGCGGAACCCGGCGCCGGCGTCGTCGCAGGCCGGCTGGGGCGGCACGGGCACACCGTCGATCTTGAAGATCGAGACCGCCTCCGACAGGTTGACGGTCTGCTCGGCCAGGCTGCCGGCCGCCGCCGCGGCCTGCTCCACCAGCGCCGCGTTCTGCTGCGTCATGTCGTCCATCTGGCCCACCGCGCGGTTCACTTCGGCGATGCCTTCGGCCTGCTCGGTGCTGGCGGCGCTGATGCGTTCGATGATCTCGTTGACCTGCCGGACCGAGGCGACGATGTGACCCATGCTGGCGCCGGCCTCGTTGACTGAGTGGCTGCCGCTGTCGACGATCGCGACCGAATTGGCGATCAGCGCCTTGATTTCCCTCGCCGCCGCGGCCGAGCGCTGCGCCAGCGTGCGCACCTCGGCCGCCACGACCGCGAAGCCGCGCCCCTGTTCGCCGGCGCGCGCCGCTTCCACCGCCGCGTTCAGCGCCAGGATATTTGTCTGGAACGAGATCCCGTCGATCACGCCGATGATCTCGACGATCTTGCGCGAGCTGGCCTTGATCGACTCCATCGTCGACACGGCGCGGTCGACCGCCTGGCCGCCCTGCGAAGCCAGGCGCGTGGCCTCGGCCGCCAGCCCGGTGGCTTCGCGTGCGTTGCTGGCGTTGTGCCTGACGGCCGCGGTCAGGGTCTCCATCGCGCTGGCGGTCTGCTGCAGCGACCCGGCCTGCAGCTCGGTGCGGGTGGACAGGTCGAGGTTGCCGGTGGCGATTTCGCGCGAGGCGGTGTCGATCGAGGCCACCGAGGCCAGGATCTTGCGCAGCGCGTCGTTCAGCTTGACGATGGTGTGGTCGAGCGCGCGCGAGGTGTCGGCGATTTCGTCGCGGCCGCTGCTGCCCTTGCCGGCGTTGATGCGGCCTTCGGCCAGTTCGCCCACCACTTCCGAGATCGCGCGGATGTCGGCCAGCATCGCGCGCCGTACCAGCATCGTCACCGCCAGCGACAGGCCGATCGACAGCAGCACCAGCACCGCCATCGAGATCCCGAGCGTGCGGAATTCGGCGCGCGCTTCGGCGTAGGCGCTCTCGCTGAGCGTTTTTTCCAGCGCCGACAGCCCGGCCAGCGCCTTGTCCAGTACGACGAACTGCGCCTCGGCCTTCTGCATCGAGTTGGCCGCGATCGACACGTCCACCTGCGCCATGTCGATCGTCTCCAGCACGCTCTTGCGATACGCGGCCAGCGCGCTGCCGGATGCGTCGACCAGCTTGCGCTCGGCCGGATCGGCCACCGCCGCCAGCGTCTTCAACTGGGCGGCGATGGCGGCGTGCCTGGCGTCGATGTCGGCGCTCAGCGCGTCGAGCCGGCTCTTGGCGAAGCTGCCGTTGACCCAGGCCAGCAGCTGGTAGATGTTGGCGTGCGCGCCTTTGGCGTCGCGCGCCACGTCGGCCGCGTTCTTCAGGCGTGCCGCGCGCACCTGCACCATGTTCTCGAGCGAGGCGTTCTGGCGCACCATGCCGTAGTAGGCGGCGCCCGACAGCAGGGTCAATAGCAGCAGCACCAGGCCAGGGGCCAGCAGCAGCTTGGGACCGATCCGCAGTTTGTTCAGCATGAGAGCTCCCGGCGAAGAAGCACGGCGGCGCGCCGGCCGCCGTCGGTGCGCGACGAATCATTTCTTGTAGATGCCGGCTTCCAGCACGAAGTCGTCCACCTTCAGGATGTAAGTGGTCTTAGGCTCGATCTTCTGCGTCACCGGGTTCTTGTACATGTAGTCGACCCAGCCCTTGCCCCTGGCGGCTGCCAGCTCGATGATCTCGCGCCGGTACTTCTTGCCGTTCGCGTCCGGCACGTCGGTCAGGTCCTTGCCCACGATCGAAGGATTGTGCGGGTGGGCCAGCACGATGCCGGACTTGATGTCGCGCAGGTCGATGTACAGCGAGCCCTGCGAGAAGTCCGGATTCTTTGCCGTGATCGCTTTCATCAGTTCGTCCTTGCCATGGGCCTTGAAGTAGGCGGCGCCGCGTTCGGCCATCGCGATCGCATCCTTTTCGGTAGGCTCGTTGGCGAAGGCGCTGGCGGACAGGATGCTCAGGCACAGGGCGGCGGTGGCGGTCAGTTTCATGTCGGCTCCTCTGGAGAGTGGGAAGGGAAAGATGCCTGGACCACTCTACGCGTGCTGCCTGACGGCAATTTTGCGTTACCGCAACACGTGCGCTGGCCTGTGCGCCGATGCCACGCCGAAAGTTTGTTCCTTGTGGAAATTCCCGAATCGGGTAATTGATTAGCGGCAATTCAGCGCGGGCAAGGCCGACCTACCATGGAATTCCTTGCAGGCAACCTCTGTTGCCCGCCGTCCGCCATCCTCTTCCAGGAGAATCCCGTGACCCATGCCGACGCCGCGCCCGCCAAGTTCAAACCCTATACCCGCCAGACGATCGCGCTGGCGCGCCAGTGGCAGTGGCTCGGTCCCGAGCTGCAGGAAGCGGTGCAGGTGGTGTCGCACGTGCTGCCGTTTCGCACCAACGAATACGTGATGGAGCAGCTGATCGACTGGACCCGGGTGCCGGACGACCCGATCTACCGCCTGACCTTCCCGCACCGCGACATGCTGCCGCCCGCCGAATACGCGCAGCTGCGCGACCTGGTCCTGTACAAGAAGGACGAGGCGGCGACGCGCGCGCTGGTGCACCAGATCCGCATGCGCATGAATCCGCACCCGGCCGGCCAGTTGACGCACAACGTCCCGCGCGTCAACGATGCGCCGCTCAAGGGACTGCAGCACAAGTACAAGGAGACCGTGCTGTTCTTCCCCAGCTCCGGCCAGACCTGCCACGCTTACTGCACCTTCTGCTTCCGCTGGCCGCAGTTCGCCGGCATGGACGACATGAAGTTCGACGCGCGCGAGTCGGGGGAACTGGTGGCCTACCTGAAGGCGCATCCGGAGGTGACCGACGTCCTGCTGACCGGCGGCGACCCGATGATCATGAATACGCGCTCGCTGGCCGAGTTCATCGAGCCGCTGCTGGCGCCCGAGCTGGCGCACATCCAGAACATCCGCATCGGCACCAAGTCGGTGGCCTACTGGCCGCAGCGCTTCGTCAGCGACAGGGACGCCGATGATCTGCTGCGCCTGTTCGAGAAGGTGGTCGGCAGCGGCCGGAACATGGCGATCATGGGCCACTACAACCACGCGGTCGAATTGCGCGGCAGCGTGGCCCAGCAGGCCGTCAAGCGCATCGTGGGCACCGGCGCCACGCTGCGCATGCAGGGGCCGCTGATCCGCCACATCAACGAAGACCCGGACAGCTGGTCCGAGCTGTGGACCACCGGAGTGCGCCTTGGCGCGATCCCTTACTACATGTTCGTCGAGCGCGACACCGGACCGCGCGATTACTTCGCGCTGCCGCTGGCGCGCGCGCACGAGATTTTCCAGCAGGCTTACCAGCAGGTGTCCGGCCTGTCGCGCACCGTGCGCGGGCCGTCGATGAGCGCCTTCCCGGGCAAGGTCGTGATCGACGGCGTGGTGCAGATCAACGGCGAGAAGCTGTTCGCGCTGCAGTTCCTGCAGGCGCGCAATCCCGACTGGGTGCGCAAGCCTTTTTTCGCCAGATACGATCCGGACGCCACCTGGCTCGATCATCTCCAGCCCGCGTTCGGACGCAAGAAGTTCTTCTTCGAGGAGGAGGGCGGCGGCGTCGATACCGATATCCCGGCCGGGCGCGTGATCCCGATTTCGCCGGCCTCGCGGCAGCTTGGCCAGCGCAGCGCCGCCTGATCCGTCATGGCCACGCAGACCACGCCGCCACGCCTGTCGGGCGTGGCGGTTTTTTCTCATGTGTTCCTGCCGTTCGCGCTGGGTCATTACCTGTCCTGCCTGCTGCGCAATGTGAACGCGGTGCTGGCGCCTTACCTGGTCGGCTCGATGGCGATGACGCCGGGGCAGCTCGGCCTGCTCACCAGCGCGCTGTTCTTCTCGTTCGCACTGGTGCAGCTGCCGGTCGGGATCGCGCTCGACCGCTACGGCCCGCGCCGGGTGCAGCTGGCGATGATGCTGGTCGCGGCCCTCGGCAGCTTCCTGTTCGCACGCGGGCATACCTTTATCCAGCTGGTGCTGGCGCGCGCCGTGATGGGCCTGGGCCTGGGCGGGTGCTTCATGTCGGCGATGAAGGCGATCTGTACCTGGATCTCGCCTGCCAGGCTGCCGTCGGTGAACGGCTACCTGATCGCGGCCGGCGGCCTCGGCGCCGCGACGGCCACCACGCCGGTGCGGCTGGCGCTCCAGTTCACCGACTGGCGCGGCCTGTTCGTGCTGCTGGCCGCGTTCACCGCCATTGCCGGCCTGCTGGTCGGCTTGCTGTCGCCCGAACGGCCAATGGAACGCCGGTCGCGCGTGCCCCTGGCGCAGTCGATGCGTGCCGTGGCCCGCCATCCGGCATTCCGCGAAACGGCGGCGCTGGTGCTGGTGCCCCACATGATCTTCTTCGGCATCCAGGGCTTGTGGATCGGCCGCTGGCTGTCGGACGCCGCGCACTTTTCCGACGCCGCCGTGGCCTACCTGCTCTACATGGGGATGGCGGCGGTGATCTTCGGCGCGATCGGCACCGGCATGATCACCGAGTGGGCCGGACGGCGCGGCTGGAAACCGCTCGATGTGGCGGCAGCCGGGATCACTCTGTTCGTCGTGGTGCAGGCCGCGATGGTGCTGAACTACGCGCCCGGCTTCCAGCTGCTCTCGGTGCTGTTCACGCTGGTCGGTTCCGTCACCGGCATCGAATACACCATCGTCGCGCAGCAGATGCCGGGCGAGCTGACCGGGCGCGCATCCACCTGCCTCAACCTGCTGATCTTCATCGGCGCCTTCCTGGTGCAGGCAGGTTTCGGCCAGTTGATCGGCATGTGGCAGCCGGACCGCTCCGGCCACCTGCCGGCGAATGCCTGGCGCATCGCCTTCGGCGTGCTGGTGCTGCTGCAGCTGCCGGGCCTGGCCGCCTACTTCCTGCGTCGCCGTCCGGTACAATGCGAGACTGTTTCGCTCGCTACGAAGGAAGAATATGAGATTGGTTCGCTACGGTCGTCCCGGTAAGGAAAAGCCCGGCCTGTTCGACGAAGAGGGCCGCCTGCGCGACCTGTCCGGCGTCATTACCGACATCGACGCATCGGTCCTGAACGAACGCGCGCTGAAGAAGCTCGCGAAAGTCGACTACAAGACGCTGCCGCTGGTGCGCGGCAATCCGCGCTTCGGCGTGCCGGTGGCGGGCAGCCGCAAATTCATCGGCATCGGCATGAACTACGCCGACCACGCCGCCGAAACCGGCGCGCCCGTGCCGAAGGAACCGATCTTCTTCATGAAGGCGATCACCTGCCTGTCCGGCCCGGACGATCCGATCGTTCTTCCGCAGGGCGCCAGGAAGGCCGACTGGGAAGTGGAGCTGGGCGTCGTCATCGGCACCAAGGCGCAATACGTGGAAGAGAAGGACGCGCTGAAGCACGTGGCCGGCTACTGCGTGGTCAACGACGTGTCCGAGCGCGCCTTCCAGTTCGAGCGCGGCTCGCAGTGGGACAAGGGCAAGGGCTGCGACACCTTCGGCCCGGTCGGCCCCTTCCTCGTCACCAAGGACGAGATCATCGACGTGCAGGATCTCGACCTCTACCTGGAACTGAACGGCAAGCGCATGCAGACCGGGAACACCAGCAATATGGTGTTCACGATCGCGCAGATCGTCAGCTACCTGTCGCGCTTCATGACGCTGGAACCGGGCGACATCATCTGCACCGGCACGCCGCCGGGCGTGGGCATGGGCCGCAGCCCGCAGCGCTTCCTGAAGAAGGGCGACAAGCTGCGGCTGGGGATTGCGGGCTTGGGCGAGCAGCAGCAGGAAGTGGTGGCGCTGCCGAAGGCTTGAATAGGAAAAAAGCCAAAGCACGTCGTCCCCGCGCAGGCGGGGACCCATAGACAGGAAGCGTTATCGAAAAGCCTGACGGGGCCGCAGGCCCTTACGCTCAGCATGGGTCCCCGCCTCCGCGGGGACGACGTTGTTTACGGGTGACGCAGCGCGGCGTCGATCGACTCCGACAGCCTCCCCACAATCTCCGCCAGGTCCCCCGTCGTCGCAATGAACGGCGGCGCCAGCAGCACGTGATCGCCGCGCTGCCCATCGATGGTGCCGCCCATCGGATACACCATCAGCCCGCGCGCCATCGCCTCGGCCTTCACCTTCGCGTGCAGCTTCTTCGACGCCGGAAACGGCGACTTGGCCGGCCTGTCGTGCACCAGCTCCAGCGCCATCAGCAGCCCGCGGCCGCGGATATCGCCCACGTGGTGATGCTTGCCGAACGCCTCGCCCAGCATGCGCCGCAAGCTGTGACCGCGCTTGCCGACCTGCGCGAGCAGCTGGTCGCGTTCGATCACCTGCTGCACCGCCAGCGCCGCCGCGCACGCAACCGGATGGCCGATGTAGGTGTGCCCGTGCAGGAAGGCGCCGCTTCCCCGGCGCATCCGCTCGACGATCGCGCCCCGCGCCAGCACCGCGCCGACCGGCTGGTAGCCGGCGCCCAGTCCCTTGGCGATGGCGATGATGTCGGGCGCCACTTCTTCCTGCTCGATCGCGAACATGGTGCCGGTGCGTCCCATGCCGCACATGACTTCGTCCGCGATGAACAGGACGCCGTACTTGTCGCACAGCGCACGCACGCCGCGGAAGTAGCCGGGCGTGGGCGGGATCGCGCCGCCGGTCGCGCCCACCACCGGTTCGGCCACGAATCCGATCACCTTCTCCGGCCCTGCGCGCACGATCGCCGCTTCCAGCTCGTCCAGCAGCTCCTGCGTGTATTCCTCGACCGTCTGGCCGTCGCCGCGCCCGCGGTATTCGTAGCAGGGCGCCACCCTCGGCACGTCCATCAGCAACGGCTCGAATGCCTTCCTGCGCCACTCGTTGCCGCCGACCGCCAGCGCACCGAGCGTGTTCCCGTGATAGCTCTGGCGGCGCGCGATGAATACGGAGCGCTGCTCCTCGCCGCCCTCGTGGAAGTACTGGCGCGCGAGCTTGAGCGCGGTCTCCATCGCCTCCGAGCCGCCCGACACGAAATACACTTCGCTGATCCCCTGCGGCGCCTGCGCCACCAGCTTGTCCGCCAGCTGCTCGGCCACCTCGGTGGTGAAGAAGGAGGTGTGGGCGTAGGCGCAGCGGTCGATCTGGCGGTGCATGGCCGCGAGCACGTCCGGATGCCCGTGCCCCAGCGACGACACCGCCGCGCCGCCGCTGGCGTCGATATAGGCCTTGCCCGCGGTGTCGCGGATGAAGATTCCCCTGGCGCTGTCCGCCAGCGGCGGCACGTGGTGCAGGCTGCGGTGAATGACGTGGCTCATGGTTTCGCTCCCTTGCGTGGAATCGACAGTCGACGATAGCGCAAGCGCCACGGATTCTTTTGATTTTTGCTGGAAGCTGTGCGAATATTTTTCCGCCCAGACACTCGCGCTACAGGCGCCCCGAGACATGACCGACCGGCTTGGCCCGATCCCGCTGGACCAGATGAGCGACGCCCAGCGCGCCGCGGCGCAGGCCATCATCGACGGCCCCCGCGGCGCGGTCTACGGGCCTTTCATCCCGCTGCTGCGCAGCCCCGAGCTGATGGATCATGCACAGCGGATGGGCGAATACCTGCGCTACCGCAGCGCGATCGGCGTGCGCCTTTCGGAACTGGCGATCCTGGTGACGGCGCGCGCCTGGAACCAGCAGGTCGAGTGGGCCATCCATGCGCCGATCGCCGCGCAAGTGGGCATTCCGCCCGGCGTCATCAACGCCATCGCGCGGCGCGAGCAGCCCGAGGGGATGCTGGTGGACGAAGCGGCGGTACATGCGTTCTGCATCGAGCTTCACCGCGACAAGCAGGTCTCGGACGCCACCTACGCGCAAGCGCTGGCGCTGTTCGGGGAGCAGGGCGTGGTGGACCTGATGGGGCTGAACGGGTACTACACCTTGCTGGCGATGGTGATGAATACGGCGCGGACGGAAGTGCCGTCGTCAACTGCTGCGCCGCTGCCCGATTTGACCTAAACCTTAAACCACCCCGTCCCGGCGAAGGCTGGGACCCATGCTGACTGCGCGGGCCAGCGGCGGGAGGTTCGACGACGAAGCTGGTCCATGGGTCCCCGCCTGCGCGGGGACGACGTGCGGGCGTAGCGGTGGAATCAGGCGAGGACTTTGCGCAGCCAGGCGTTGATGTCGCGGACTTCTTCGATGCACAGCGAGTGCTGCATCATGTACTCGTGCCACTCGACGTCGTAGCCGAGCGAGCGCAGCAGGTCGCGCGATTGCTCCGCGCGGTTGATGGTGACCACCGGATCCTGGCGCCCGTGCGCCATGAAGATCGGCACCTGCCGGCTTTCGGGCGTGCGCTCGGCCGCGGTCTTGTCGGCCAGCGGCAGGTAACCCGACAGGCACAGCATGCCGGCCAGCTTTTCCGGATGGCGCAGGCCGGTCTGCAGCGTCATCGCGCAGCCTTGCGAGAAGCCGGCGAGGATGATCTTCGACGCCGGGATCCCGCGCTCTTTCTCGCGTACGATCAGCGCTTCGATCTGCTCCTGCGACGCGCGCAGGCCGGCTTCGTCCTCGCGCCGGGTCAGGTCGGTGACGACGATGTCGTACCAGGCGCGCATCACGTAGCCGCCGTTGATCGTCACCGGCATCGTCTGCGCGTGCGGGAAAACGAAGCGGATCGCGGGCAGGCCGCTGTAGTCGAGTTCCTGCACCAGCGGCACGAAGTCGTTGCCGTCCGCGCCCAGGCCGTGCATCCAGATGATGGAGGCAGTCGGGTTGGGACCGGTCTCGATCTGGATATGTTCGAGCAGGGTCATGGCTTATTCCTTCGCGGCTTGCGGGCGCTGCGCGCTTTTCGGCCGCCATGCCACCGTCACGGCCGGATTGGTTTCGATGTAGGGGCCGCCGATCAGGTCGATGCAGTAGGGGACCGCGGCGAAGATGCCGCCGGCGACCACGTTGCCGTCCGCGTCCTTCAAGCCTTCGAGCGTTTCCCTGATCGACTTCGGCTGGCCCGGCAGATTCATGATGAGGGCCGCGTGGCCGGCGCTCTCGCGGATCACGGCCACCTGGCGCGACAGGATCGCGGTCGGCACGAAGCGCAGGCTGATCTGGCGCATCTGCTCGCCGAAGCCCGGCATTTCCTTGGTGCCGACGGCAAGCGTCGCTTCCGGCGTGACGTCGCGCCGCGCGGGGCCGGTGCCGCCAGTGGTCAGCACCAGGTCGCAGCGCTGGCGGTCCACCAGCTCCACCAGGGTCGCTTCGATCTGCGCGCGCTCGTCGGCGATCAGGCGCGTCTCCACGCGATACGGTGAAGCGAGCGCGGACGCCAGCCAGTCCGACAGGGCCGGGATGCCCTTGTCTTCGTACACGCCGCCGCTGGCACGGTCCGAGACCGACACCAGGCCGACCACCAGCTCCTTATTCGTCGCCTGCATCCTCGTCCACCTCGTCTTCGCCGGCCGCGGCGGGCGCCGCCTTGCCCAGGTCCTTCAGGATCTGGAAGATTTCGCGGTAGGCCTTGGGCGGCTTGTTGTCGGCCTGCTCCTTGCGCGCGTTGCGGATCAGGGTGCGCAGGTGCTGGCCGTCCAGCGCCGGATGCTCGCCCAGCAGCTCGGTCAGCGCCTTGTCGTCGGCCAGCAGCTTGTCGCGGCGGCGCTCCAGCGCGTGCAGCGCCGCCGTCTCGGCCTTGGACATGCCCTTCCAGCTGTCGATGGTGCGCTGGATGACCGCGACTTCCTCTTCGTCGAGGGTGCGCATCATCTTGCCCACGTATTGCAGCTGGCGGCGGCGGCCCTCGTGGTTGCTGATGGTCTGGCACATCAGGATCGCGTCGCGCACGTGGTCCGGCATCGGCACCCGCTTGACGCGGTCGCGCGGCTCGGCGACCAGCTGCTCGCCGAGCTTCTGCAGGTCGTTACTCTGACGCTTCATCTCGGACTTCGAGGGGCGATCGTATTTTTCTTCGAACTCGTTGGACTGGAAGCCCACCGAGCCACGGTTAGCGTTTGGCATGGCAATGATCCGATTGGCGCGAGGCCGCTCAGTGAAAACAATAAACGGCTGCTATGATAACTGTTTTAAACGCCCGCCACGAAAACACGACATGAACGAGTCCGTCTTCACCTACACCCAGGATCAGCTCAAACAACTGGCCCAGGACATGCTTGGCTTCGCCCGCGACCAGGGTGCCAGCAGCGCAGCGGTGGAGGTGAGCGAGGGGTCCGGCCTGGCCGTTTCTGTGCGCAAAGGCAATGTGGAGACCATCGAGCAGAACAAGGACAAGGGCATCGGCATCACCGTCTACTGCGGCCAGCGCCGCGGCCACGCCAGCACGTCCGATTTCGCGCCCGCCTCGCTGAAGGCGACCGTGGAAGCGGCCTACAACATCGCCCGCTTCACCGCCGAAGACGACTGCGCCGGCCTGCCCGAGGCCGAGCTGCTGGAAATGCACCCGCGCGACCTGCGCCTGTGCCATCCCTGGACCATCTCCACCGAAGAAGCGGTGGCTCTGGCCAAGCGTTGCGAAGATGCCGCGTTTGCGGTGGATCCGCGCGTGACCAACAGCGAAGGCGCCAGCGTCTACGTCCAGCAAACCCATTTCGTGGCCGCCAACTCGCTTGGCTTCTGCGCCGGCTACCCGTTCTCGCGCCACACGCTGTCGGTGGCGCCGATCGCGGGCAAGGGCAACAAGATGCAACGCGACGACTGGTACAGCTCGGCGCGCGATCCCAACAAGCTGGCGGACGCCGGACAGGTCGGCCGCTACGCCGCCGAGCGCGCGCTGGCGCGCCTGAACGCACGCAAGCTCGACACCCGCACCTGCCCGGTGCTGTTCGAGGCGCCGCTGGCCGCCGGCCTGCTGGGCGCCTTCGTGCAAGCCACCTCGGGCGGCGCGCTGTACCGCAAGTCCACCTTCCTGCTCGACTCGCTGGGCCAGCAGGTCTTCCCGGACCATATCCAGGTCATCGAGGATCCGCACCTGGTCGGCGCCATGGGCTCCTCGCCCTTCGACGAGGAAGGCGTGCGCACCGTGCGCCGCAAGGTCATCGATAACGGCGTGCTGCAGGGCTACTTCCTGTCGTCTTATTCGGCGCGCAAGCTGGGCATGCAGACCACCGGCAACGCGGGCGGCTCGCACAACCTCGAGATCAGCTCCACCACCACCCGGCGCGCCGATGACTTCGAGGGCATGCTGCGCAAGATGGGCACCGGCCTGCTGGTCACCGAGCTGATGGGGCAGGGCGTCAACTACGTCACCGGCGACTATTCGCGCGGCGCCTCCGGCTACTGGGTCGAGAACGGCGTGATCCAGTACCCGGTCGAGGAAATCACCATCGCCGGCAACATGAAGGACATGTTCCGCGACATCGTCGGCATCGGCAACGACGTGCTCACGCGCGGCAACAAATCCACCGGCTCGGTGCTCATCGAGAAGATGGTGGTCGCCGGCGGCTGATTTCTACCCAGCCTGCATTTTTCACGACATTTGACGACAATTTCGCCGTAGATATACGGAAAAGCCGCAGCTCGCCCGTGCTATTGTGTAAATACGGCACTAGCGCTGGCCTTTCCACGTCCAAGCCTTGCTGCTTCTGAACCCCAATCGTCTTCTGATTTTTTGGAGAATGCATGGCAGACGTTACTATCTCGCAGGCGAATTTCAATTACGACCTGCTGACCGACTGGCACTGGACGCTCACCGGCACCGTCGAAAACAGCCTGGTCTATACCAACGGCTCGCAGCAGAAGATCACGCTTACCGGCGTGTTCAACGCGACCGGAGATTTTTCCATTTCCGGCAAGATCACCCAGATGTCCTTGTCCCAGAACGGGGTCGAAGTCTTCAAGGCGACCGGGCTGGATGCCGATGCGGCGGCGCTCGCGAACACGATCGCCACGGGCAATTCGCATACGGCCTTCGCCTACCTATTGAGCGGCAATGACACGATCAAGGGCTCGAGCGGCGACGACATCATCTACGGCTACAGCGGCAACGACGTCATCGATGGCGGCAAGGGCTTCGACACGGTCCGCTACACCGGCCCGATGCACAATTACCAGATCGAGCGGATCGCCGACGGCTGGACCGTCACAGACCTCAATGGCGGCAGCACCGATACGCTGCGCAACGTCGAGGTCGTCGAATTTGGCGACAGCATATTCCTGCCGGTCGACATCAACGGATCCAGCGGCCAGATCGTGCGCCTGTACCAGGCCGCGTTCGACCGGATGCCGGACCTCCCCGGGATGAATTACTGGCAAGTCCAGATGGACAAGGGGGCCAGTCTGGCTTCGCTGGCAGATGCCTTCGTCAGGTCGGCGGAGTTCAAGGGCTTGTATGGCGCCACGCCTGGCAATGCCGAGCTGGTGGGCGAGTTCTACCATCACATCCTGCATCGCGAGGGCGACAAGGGCGGTCTCGATTACTGGACCGGCCTGCTCGACAGCCACGCGCTGAGCGTGGCCCAGGTGCTGGCCTTGATCAGCGACAGCCCGGAAAACGTCCAGCTGAGCGTGGGGATGATCGGGGCTGGCCTGCTGGTCGACCTACCGATCATGACGATCTGAAAAAGCTCGAGCGGCGCCGTGCGCACGGGCCCCAGTAAAGATTCCTGATTCAGAAAGTCGTCGTTCCCGCTTTCGCGGGAATGACGCGGTCATGCTTGAAGCTACGCTGATTCGGTGCTTATTTCAGCGAGCGTACGTGGTTCAGTAGCGGCTGCAGCACGGCGGCGCCGAGGCGCGCGCTGCGGGCGCCATCCCAGCCCACCTGCGGATCCGGGTCGTTGGCGTTGTCCTTGAACGGCAGTTCCAGCGTCAGCGACAGGCAGCCGAAGCGGTGCGTGATGTGGGGCGAACCCATGGTCAGCGTCTCGTCGCTGAAGTTGCCCTTCGGGTAGCCGTGCTGGTCCTGGAAGTCCGGGCTGGCGATCAGGTAGTCGTCCGAGAACTTCTTCTGCCATGCCGCCTGCTGCGCGGTAAAGGTCGGCAGTTCTTCGCTGCCGGCGATGAACACGTAGGGCAGGCCCTCGTCGCCGTGGATGTCGAGGCAGGTGTCGACGCCGATTTCCTTCATCTTCTCCAGCACCAGGAAGACCTCGGGGCTGCGCTCCATGGTCGGGTTCATCCACTCGCGGTTCAGGTTGGCGCCGGCGGCATTGGTGCGCAGGTTGCCGCGCACCGAGCCGTCCGGGTTCATGTTCGGCACCACGTAGAACACCGAGTCGGTCAGCAGCTGGCGGCCGAAGGGGTTGGCCGGGTCGAGCAGCGCGTCGAGCATGCCCTCGACGAACCATTCGGCCATCGTTTCGCCCGGGTGCTGGCGCGCGATCACCCACACCTTTTTCTTGCCCGCGGCCGGCTCGCCGATCACCAGCATGTTCAGGTCGTGGCCGTCGATGGTCGAGCCAAGGTCGACCATGCGCACGTTCTCGGACATCTGCGCGCGGTCCAGCAGCTCCAGGTGGCGCTCCCACGAATACGGCTCGAAGTAGGCGTAGTAGACGCTGTCCATGCCCGGCGTATGCTCGATCGTCATCACGCTGCCGTCGTAGCTGGTGGGGACGCGGAACCAGTTGATGCGGTCGTAGCTTGCCATCGCCTGGTAGCCTTCCCAGCCGGCGGGATAGGCGGCCTTGCCGGCGTTGAGGAAGCGGATGGTGCACGGCTCGCCCTGCGCGCCCTGCAGGCGGAAGTAGAACCACTGGATGATGTCGGCGTGCGAATCCTTGCGGATGTTCAGATCGATGGCGTTCGCGCTTGTGGCGTTCACGACCTCGATCGCGCCAGCGTCGAACTGGCTGCTGATCTTGATGGGCATGGGTATTCCCTGATTGAGAAAAATTCCGAAGCCGCGATGATACTCGTTTTTTACCACGCGGTTCAGGATCGCAAGCCGCCAAAGCGGCCGTAAAACGCGTCGTCGGCAGCGGGCGAATCCGGGTCTTCGCGCCGCAGCGCGGCCATCAGGTGGGCCTCGGCCGCTTCCCAGGTGAGCAGATAGATCGCGCGCGCCAGTTCGTAGGCGTAGGTGCCGGGCCACACCGGCGGCAGCAGCTCCAAAGGCAGGCGCGGATCGTGCAGCTGCACGCGGCGGTAGGCGTGGATCAGCAGGGTCCGGATCGCGAACGCGGTGGCCGGGTCGGCCGGCGGACCGGCCTTGAGCAGCCGCAGCAGCGGCGTGAAGGTGTCGACGAAATGCTGGAAGCTGTCGACCACGGCCGACAGGTTCCAGCCTTCGTCCACCAGGTCGTGCAGCGGGCGCGAGGCCACGTCGGCCAGATTGGTAGCCGCGAAGGCGAACAGGCGGTCGTCGCCGCCGTTGCGGTGCAGGATGTCGTCCAGCGCCTCCGGCTCGCAGGACGGATGGGCCAGCACGCCGGCCGACAGCATCGCAAAGCCTTCCCACTGCAGCTCGCGGCGCAGGGTGGCGCGCAGGTCGGCGGGGAGGGTGCCGTTGGGCGCCAGCAGCACGGTCCAGCGGCCGTCCCAGCCCAGGCCCGGCGCGCTGTAGATGCGGCGGTTGGCACGCTGCAGGCGCGGCCGCGCGGCCGGCTCCAGCGCGTAGCGGCTGCGGCGGCCCTCGCGGCTGGCGCTCAGCCATCCTTCCTGCACCAATCGGAATACACTGGTACGCGCCAGGCGCTCGGTGACGGTCAGCGGTTCCACCAGCTCGATCAGGCTGCCCAGCCAGACCGCTCCGCCGTGCGGGGCGATGGCGTCGCCCAGCACCGTCATCACCAGCGATTTGGAGCGCGGCGGCTCGGCTTCAAGGAAGCGCGCGATCCACTCGCCGCAGGTCTGTTCTGTCATGGTTTTACCGCTGAATATGATTCAAAATTTCGCTATACATCGCATTTTTTGTATCGTATTATGGTTTGCAAACGAATGCAACGGAGACAACGATGTACGCACAAATGGTCGACACTGGCCTCAAAAAGGTCCAGTCCGTCGAGGATATGAGCGAACAGGAGCAAGCGTTCCAGGCCCGCATCGACGCGGGCGTGAAGATCGAGCCCAAGGACTGGATGCCCGAGGCCTACCGCAAGACCCTGATCCGCCAGATTTCCCAGCACGCGCACTCCGAGATCGTCGGCCAGCTCCCCGAGGGGAACTGGGTCACGCGCGCGCCCACACTGAAACGCAAATCCATCCTGCTCGCCAAGATCCAGGATGAAGCGGGCCATGGCCTGTACCTGTACAGCGCCGCCGAAACGCTGGGCGTCTCGCGCGACGAGCTGCTCGCCGGCCTCCATTCCGGCAAGGCCAAGTACTCGAGCATCTTCAACTATCCCACGCTGACCTGGGCCGACATGGGCGCCATCGGCTGGCTGGTGGACGGCGCCGCGATCACCAACCAGGTGCCGCTGTGCCGCTGCTCGTACGGCCCGTATTCGCGGGCGATGATCCGCGTGTGCAAAGAGGAAGCCTTCCACGCGCGCCAGGGCTACGACCTGATGATGCAGCTGGCCAAAGGCACGCCGGAGCAGAAGGCGATGGCGCAGGATGCGCTCAATCGCTGGTGGTGGCCGTCGCTGATGATGTTCGGCCCGCCGGACGGCGACTCGGTCAACAGCGCGCAGTCGATGAACTGGCGCATCAAGCTGTTCTCCAACGACGAGCTGCGCCAGCGCATGGTCGACCAGACCGTACCGCAGGCCGAATACCTCGGCCTGACCATCCCCGATCCTGATTTGAAGTGGAACGAGGAACGCGGCCACTACGATTTCGGCGAGATCGACTGGGACGAGTTCTACAACGTCCTCAAGGGGAACGGCCCGTGCAACAAGGAGCGCCTGGCCACGCGCGTCAAGGCCTACGAGGACGGGCAGTGGTTCCGCGATGCGCTGGTGGCGCATGCAGACAAGAAGGCCTCGAAAAAGGCCGCGGCTTAGAAC
>JAEWEK010000144.1 GCA_023389425.1 Pseudomonadota bacterium
CTGCTGTACATCGAGGACAACCCGGCCAACCTGCGGCTGGTGCAGGAAATCGTGCGCATGCGCGCCGACCTGCGCCTGCTGGCCGCGCCCGACGCCCAACTGGGCATCGACATGGCGCGCACGCACCGGCCCGAGATCATCCTGATGGACCTGAACCTGTCGGGCATGAGCGGCTTGCAGGCCCTGCGCATCCTGCGCGAGGACCCGGCGACGGCGGCGATTCCCGTCATCGCGCTGACCGCCAACGCGATGCCGCGCGAGGTCGAGCGCGGCCTGGCGGCAGGCTTCTTCCGCTATCTGACCAAGCCGATCGACATCGGCAATTTCAACCAGGCCGTCGACGGCACGCTGGCGCACCTGCGCGAACGGGAGCGGGCGGCATGATCTCGCAGGCCGACATCCGCCGCGCGCGCATCCTGGTGGTCGACGACCAGCAGGTCAATGTGCAGCTGCTCGAATACCTGCTCAAGACCACCGGCTACGACAACGTCGACAGCGTGACCGATCCGCGCCAGGTGGCCGAGCTGCACCGCGAGAAGCAGTACGACCTGATCATCCTCGACCTGCACATGCCGCTGATGAGCGGCTTCGAGGTGATGGAGCAGCTCAAGGAAGTCGAGCCGGGCGCGTGGCTGCCGGTGCTGGTCGTGACGGCGGAGCCGGACAAGAAGCTGGCCGCGCTCAGGGCCGGCGCGCGCGACTTCATCAGCAAGCCCTTCGACACGGTCGAGGTGATGGCGCGCATCCGCAACCTGCTCGAGGTGCGCCTGCTGCACCGCGAGTCGAACGACTACGGCGCGCGCATGGAGCGCAAGGTGAAGGAGCGCACCGCCGAGCTGGCGCGCTTTCGCGGCGCGATGGACGCCACCGCCGACGCCATCTTCCTGATCGACGCCGGCAGCATGGCGATGGTGGACGTGTCCGACGGCGCCTGCCGCATGCTGGGCTTCTCGCGCGAGGCGCTGCTGCGCATCGATCCGGTGGCGCTGGGGCTGGCCACGCGCGAGCACCTGCAGCGCCTGCTGCGCGACGACGGCACGCCGCGCGAGCACGACGTGGTCGAGACCGACCTGCTGCGCGCCGACGGCCAGGGCTCGGTGCCGGTGGAAATCGGCTGGCAGAAGCTGAGCGAGGGCCAGAGCCACATGCTGATCGCGGTGGCGCGCGACGTCAGCGAACGGATCCATGCCCAGCAGCGCCTGCAGCACCTGGCCCACTACGACGGCCTGACCGGCCTGCCCAACCGCTCGCTGTTCTTCCAGAACCTGCGCGACGCGATCGAGCTGGCGCGCGACAAGCAGTGGCGGGTGGCGGTGCTGTTCATGGCGATCGACCGCTTCAAGATCATCAACGACTCGCTCGGGCCGGCGCTGGGCGACGAGCTGCTGCGCCAGTTCAGCGGGCGGCTGGTGCGCAGCGTGCGCCTGCGCGACACGGTCGGCCGCCTCGGCGGCGACGAGTTCGCGCTGATCCTGACCATGACGCGCGAGCAGCACGAGGCGGTCAACACCGCCAACGAAGTGCGCGAGGCGATGCGCGCCCCGTTCGACCTGCACGGGCAGCAGGCGGCGCTTACCGTCAGCATCGGCATCGCCATGTATCCGGACGACGCCACCGATCCCGGCACCCTGGTCAAGTACGCCGACACCGCGATGGTGCGGGCGCGCGAGGCGGGGCGCGACGGCTTCCGCTTCTTCACCGCCGGGATGAACGTGCAGGTGCTGGCGCGGCTCGACCTGGAGCTGGCGCTGCGCGGCGCGCTGGACGAGAACCAGTTCGAGCTGCATTACCAGCCGAAGATGGACCTGAACACCGGCCGCGTCAGCGGGGTCGAGGCGCTGCTGCGCTGGAACCGGCCCGGCTTCGGCCTGGTGTACCCGGCCGAATTCGTGCCGGTGATGGAAGAGACCGGGCTGGTGGTGCGGGTCGGCGAGTGGATCATCGGCGAAGCCTGCCGCCAGATCGCCGCCTGGCAGGAGCAGGGCCTGCGCGACCTGCGGGTGGCGGTCAACGTGTCCAGCCGCCAGTTCGCCGAGGGCGACCTGGAAGCCACCGTGCATGCGGCGCTGGAGCGGCATGGCGTGGAGGCGGCGCTGCTGGAGCTGGAGCTGACCGAGAGCGCGCTGATGCGCCAGGCCGAGCACACCATCGAAGTGCTGTCGCGCCTGAAGCAGATGGGCATCAAGGTCGCGATCGACGATTTCGGCACCGGCTATTCCAGCCTGGCCTACCTGCGCCGCTTCCCGATCGACAAACTGAAGATCGACATCGCCTTCGTGCGCGACATCATCACCAATCCGGACGACGCCGCGATCGCGCAGGCCATCATCAGCATGGCGCACAGCCTGCACATGCTGGTGATCGCGGAAGGCGTGGAGACGCGGGCGCAGATGGCCTACCTGCGGCGCCACCGCTGCGACGAGATCCAGGGCTTCCACTTCGCGCGCTCGCTGGCGCCGGATGCGCTGGCGGCGATGGTGCAGGAAAACCGCAACCAGCCCGACACGCCGTCCGCCGACGACCGCAACGTGCAGACGCTGCTGGTGGTGGACGACGACGTCAACGTGCTGGGCACGCTGCACCGTCTGTTCAGGCGCGACAACTACCGCGTGCTGACGGCGGCGTCGGCGGCCGAAGGCTTCGAGCTGCTGGCGCTGCATAACGTGCAGGTGATCCTGTGCGACCAGCGCATGCCGGTGATGAGCGGGACCGAATTCCTCAGCAAGGTGAAAGAGATGTACCCGGATACCATCCGCATCATCCTGTCCGGCTACACCGAGGTCGGCACCGTGCTCGAATCGATCAACCGCGGCGCGATCTACCGCTTCTACACCAAGCCGTGGAACGACGACGAGCTGCGTGACAACGTGCGGCTGGCTTTCCGCCACTACTGGCTGCAGCACGGCCCTTACGACGACCGCAAGACGCCGCGCATGGGCGAGGGGCCGGCGCCGAGCGAGCGTTAGGCCGCCTGCCGCGACAGCTGCCGCGCCAGCAGCTGGGTGTGCGGCGGCAGGGCGGCGAAGTCGCGTGCGCACAGGTAGATGCGGCGCGTGGCCCATGCCTCGGCCAGCGGCAGCACGGCCACGTCGCGGTGGATCGCGCGCGCCGCCGCGTCGGACATGATCGACACGCCGATGCCCGCCTCGACGTGCATCGCCACCATCTCCGTGCTGCGCAGCTGGACGCGGTAATCGAACTGCCGTCCCAATCGCGACGCGCGCTCGCCAAGATGGGTTTCGAGCGCCGCATCCTTCAGCCCGACGATCGGCTCGTCGAGGATGTCGGCGAAGGCCACCGACGGCTGCCGCGCGAAGCGGTGCGTGTGGGCCGCCAGCACCACCAGCG
>JAEWEK010000191.1 GCA_023389425.1 Pseudomonadota bacterium
GCCTTAGGCCGGGACGACGTGCACAGCTTGGCGATTCAGAAGTGGCTCACATGAAACGCCGCCGCGGGCGCTTCCTCCTGCTGCCGATGCTCGCTCGCCACCGGATGCCGGCTCTCCGCCGCCATCACCAATTCCTCAAGCTCCGGATCGGCCTCATGGCGCAGCTCCAGATAGCGGTCCAGCGCGCTGTCCAGGGGCGGCAGGATGATCGCGCGCTCGCTGTGCAGCGCGCTGTAGCGTGGCCGTGGGGCCACGTAATTGCACTGCGCCGCCGATAGCGGCTCGATCCGGCTGCCATCCACGCCGCCGCGCTCCGCCGCCATGAGCGCCAGCTCCGCCCAGGTCACCGCTTGCCCATTCGTCAGGTGCCACATGCCGCTTTCGCGGTCGACCGCGAGATCGAGGCAGGTGTGCACCAGGTCCGGCACGTAGGTTGGCGACACCGTGATGTCGCTCGCTGCCGTGAACGGCTCGCCGCGCTCGAGCGCGCCCAGCGCCAGCGTGACGAAGTTGTACTTGTCCCAGGGCCCGAAGAAAGAGCTGGTGCGCACCACCAGCGCATCCGGATACGCTTCCAGCACGCGTGACTCCGCCAGCGCCTTGCTTTTGCCGTAGATATTGAGCGGCGCCACTGGATCGGATTCGACATAGGCCGCGCCGCGTGCGCCGTCGAACACCAGGTCGCTGGAGAACGTGGTCAGGTGCACGCCATTCCGCGCGCAGGCGGCGGCCAGCACGGCCGGGCCGATGGTGTTTTCGCGGAAGCAGCGCTCGGTATCGCGTTCCGCATCGTCCACGCGCACGTAGCCGCAGGCATTAATGACGGCCCATGGCTGGTAATGCGCCAGTGCACGCTCCACCGCATCGGCGTCGGCGATGTCCATGTCGTGGCGCGACAGCAGGCGATAGGCCAGGTTGCGTTTTTGGCAGACGCGGGCGAACGCACGGCCAAGCGTGCCGCTGGCGCCGAGGATCAGGATCGGCGCGGCGCCGGTACCGACCAGGCGGTGGCCGTCGGCCGTGATCGAGGCGAGGGCGTCGGGCGTGGCGACCGGCTGGCACAGGAAGCGCCCCGGCCGGCGCCACCAGCCTTGTCCGCGCAGCACCGGATGCGACGGGGTGTGATTCCGTGCAAGCTCTTTCATCATCCGCACCAAGGCAGTCGCGCGCGGCGGCGTGAAACGTACGTCGAAGGCCCCGGACTCGTAGTAGCCGCGGCACTCGGTGACCAGGCTGTTCCAGTCGAAGGCGCCCAGCAGCGACCACACCGTCACGGCGCGCACGTCCGCACCCAGCCGGCGCGCTTCCTGCGCCGCATCCCAGATTTCAAGCAGCCAGCGCAGCTGGTCTTCGCGGTTGGCGTCGATGTGCGCCTCGGTGACGGCCAGGGTGCGGCCGTAGCGTTCCCAGGCTTCGCCCAGCAGCGGGGCGGCGCCCGGTGTCGGCGTCGCCAGCGCGCGCGATGCGTCGATGTCGGCACAGTCGCGCCCGCCTGTGTGGCCGCGATGGTGCGGCGGATAGCGCTCGGGACGGTGATCGAGCCAACGCTCGCTCGTGACGTAATAGTTCACGCCGATAATGTCGGGCGGGCAAGGATTGTCGCGGAACCAGATGACGTCGGCTTCGTCCGCCCAGCTCGTCAGGTAGTGCCACATCGCGTGACCGGGTTCCACCATGCCGCACAGCAGGTCCCAGGCGAGCCAGCGGCGATCGTTGTAGAACTGGGCGACGTCGGCCATTTCCGGCGTGCTGTAGGTCTTGCCGAGGTCATCCGTCTGGACCAGTTTGGCATCCGGATTGACGCGCCGGATCGCACGCATGGACAGCACGACGCCGCGGCACTGGTTGAGCAGCGCCTGGATGAAACTGCGGTCGTCCCGGCCGTGGGGATACCACAGGCCGTACAGGCCGGCGAAGCGCGCTGTGGTACAGGGTTCGTTCACCGGCGTGTAGTACTCGAGCCAGGGATAGCGCGCGGCCACCGCGCCGGCAAATTCCGCAAGTTGCTCGCCAAACGCGGGATCGAGCAGGTTGGTGTGGCGCGGACCGCTGCCGTGGTGCACCAGCCCCGCGATCGGCGTCACCCCGGCGTCGCGCAGCGCGGGCAGGCGCTCGTCCGGCCAGCTCCAGTCGGCCTGGGCGAGGCCGTCGGGCGCTGTGCGTTCCCACAGGATTGGATAGCGGATCGCCTTGATGCCGAGTTCGGCGAAGCGGGCGATGTCGTCGAGGCGGCCGTGGTGGCCGTTACGTTCCAGCTGGCTGAAGAAGTCGTCGCGGACGCGATTGACGGTACATTCGAGGCCGCCCCAGAGTTCAAGCGGACTGGCTTGGGTGTTTTTGCTCTCACTTTGATTCATGGTTCACCATTAACATTGTTTCAACTTCTTGTTCTGCGTGATGGCAGGTGACGACGCTCGCCACAGAAATCGACAGCCGGGCGTTGACAGCGCGCCGTCGATTTGCCACCATGCCACACATGATTTCGATGAACCCACATGCGATCCTTCAGGTTTGGTGGCGCCGCTGACAGCGCGCGGCCACTGCACCAGCATGTGATTCAAATGAACGCCGCCTCGATTCAGGTGGCGTTTTTTGTTGGCGCGGCGGGATCGGGGCACCTTAACCAGGAAGCTCGATGACCTCGCAAAACACACCCGCACCAGTAATCCTGACCGGCGATCGCCCGACCGGACCCCTTCATCTCGGCCACTTCGTGGGCAGCCTGCGCAACCGGGTAGCCTATCAGGACAGCTATCGGCAATTCGTCATGCTTGCTGACGCACAAGCGCTGACGGATAACATGGATGACACGGGCAAGGTACACCGGAACGTTGTCGAGGTGGCGCTCGATTACCTTGCGGTCGGGCTCGATCCGGCCAAGACGACGATCCTGATCCAGTCGCAGATTCCCGAGCTGGCCGAGCTGACCTTCTACTACCTGAACCTGGTGACGGTGGCGCGCCTCGAGCGCAATCCCACCGTCAAGGAAGAGATCAAGCACCGCGGTTTCGAGCGCGACATCCCGGCCGGCTTCCTGACCTATCCGGCCAGCCAGGCGGCGGACATCACGGCCTTCAAGGCCTCGCTGGTGCCGGTGGGCGAGGACCAGATCCCGATGATCGAGCAGACCAACGAGATCGTGCGGCGCTTCAATCGCGTCGCCCAGCGGGACATCCTGGTCGAAGCCAAGGCGCTGGTGCCGGAGGTAGGCCGCCTGCCGGGTATCGACGGCAAGGCGAAGATGAGCAAGTCGCTGGGCAACACCATCAACCTGGGCGCCTCGGCGGCGGAGATCACGGCGGCGGTGAAGATGGTGTACACCGATCCGCTGCACCTGCGCGTGGCAGATCCCGGCCACCTGGAAGGGAATGTCGCCTTCATTTACCTCGATGCCTTCGATCCGGACCGCGAGGGGCTGCAGGCGATGAAGGAACATTACGTG
>JAEWEK010000195.1 GCA_023389425.1 Pseudomonadota bacterium
CAGTTCGCGCGGCAGGCAGCGCAGTAATCCGCCTTAGTGCACCCGCGCGATCACGTCATACCCGGCCTGCCCCGGCTCGCTGGCCAGGCAGCGCACGATGTCGCTCACGTCCGGATCATCGATGAAGTCAGCCGAGGACTGTGCCTGCAGCAGCCGCTCCGGCGCCTGCGCGCGCGCCACCGCCCAGCCCTGCACGTAGTCGACGCCGATCTCGGCCAGCGTGCGCACCGTGGCCGCATCCTCCGCCCACTCGGCGATCGTCTTCATGCCCAGGTTGACCGCGAGGCTCACGATCGCTTCCACGATCGCGACATTGGCCGGATGCGCATTGATGTTGACGATGAAGTTGCCGTCGATCTTGAGCACGTCCGCCGGCAGCTCCTTGAGGTAGGAGAACGAGGTGTAGCCGGCGCCGAAGTCGTCCAGCGCGACCTTCACGCCGTAGGCGCGCACCTGTTCGATGAAGCGCCGCGTGTTGTCCAGGTCATGCAGCGCCACGCTTTCGGTGATCTCGATGCACAGGCGCTCGGCCGCCGCGCCGCGGCCGGCCAGGATCTCCAGCGTGTCCTGCACGAAGCGCTCGTCGTTGAGCGAGGCGCCGGACAGGTTCATGCACACGAAGCGCGTGTTGGCCAGGCGCGCCGCGTTGGCCGTGATCCAGTCCAGCGTCGAGGCCAGCACCCAGCGGTCGATGATGCCGGCGCGCCCGCTCTTCTCGGCCGCGCTGATGACCGGCGCCGCGGTGATCACGGTGCCATCCGGCTCGCGCATGCGCAGCAGCACCTCGAAGTTCAGCGATTCATTGGGCCGCTTGAGCGACATGATGGGCTGCATTTCGATGAACATGTCCTCGGTCGGCTTCGGCCCGGACAGGCGCGCCACCAGCTTCAGTTCGGCCTCGCGCTCGATGAAGGCGGCCGAGCCGCGCTCGTAGACCACCAGCCCGTCGGCGGCGCCGGCCTTGGCCTCGCGGCAGGCGCGGTCGGCGGCCGACACCGCGTCCTTCAGCGCCATCCCGCGCGACACTTCGATCAGGCCGATCGAGCCGCGCACCTGGAAGGCCTTGTCGCCGACGCGGTAAGGCTGCTGGCCCAGGCGCTCGACCATGCTGCGGCAGATCATCGACGCCAGCGGCACCGGCGTATCCGGCATCACGATCACGAATTCGTCGCCGCCCACGCGCCCGATCTGCTGTTCGCCGCCCAGCATCATCGCCATCCGCGCGCACACCTGCTTGAGCACTTCGTCGCCGGCCGCGTGTCCGTATAAATCGTTGATCAATTTGAAGCGGTCGAGGTCGACGTAGGCCAGCGCCAGCGGTTTGCCGGACGCGAAGGACAGCGCGGCCGCCTCGAACATCTGCTCGATGCCGCGCCGGTTGTGCACCTTGGTCAGCGGGTCGTGGTTGGCCATGAAGCGCAGCTGCTCGTTGGCCTTGGTCTTTTCGGTGACGTCTTCCAGCACCCCTTCGATGCGGCCGTGCGCCAGCGTGGCGCGCGCCAGGAAGCGGCGGTCGCCGTCGCGCGACTGCAGCTCGAGCTCGGTCTCGTGGCGGCTATGCACCGCGTCCTGCAGGCGGCCGAGGGTGGCGTCCTCGAAGAACTGCTGCCAGCGCGTGCGCCCGGGGACGATCTCGCCGGCGCCCAGCATCGCGCACAAGGCCGGATTGGCCGACTGGAAGTGGCCGTACAGGTCGAGCGTGAACAGGCCGAGCGGCATGGCCTCGTAGGCGTGTTCCAGCTCGGCCTGGGCCGCGATGCGCTTGGCCGTCTCCAGGCGCATCTGCTCGGCGACCGCGAGCGCGGCCAGCAGGTTCGATGCGAGCGCCGCGGTGACGCCGTTGGCGATGCCGACCAGGTTGTGGAACCCGAGCGCCGCCGCAATCACTTCGGCGAAGTTGGACACCAGCGTGACGCCGAACGAGGCGCCGAACCACAGCGCCACGCGCGACTGCACGCTCATGATGATGCTGGCCAGCCCGGTCGCCAGCAGCACCAGGCCGATCGCGACGAACACCCACATCACCGGCAGGAAGCTGCCGTAGGGCAGCACGATCGCCAGCGGCAGCAGCGCCAGCGCCATCCACTGCGTGATCCGCAGCGCGGGGCTGAAGCGGGTGCGCAGCAGCTCCGTGCCGAACAGGGTCATGTACAGCGTGACGGTCGCGATCGCGTACAGCGCCATGCTGATCGCGCGCCCCGGCAGCAGCCAGTTCTCGGGCACGGTCTGGCCGAGCCACTGCACGTCCCAGCCGGCCGACAGCGAGCCGACCCGCAGGTTCAGCACCAGCCAGGCCGCGAACTGCAGGTACAGCACCTGGCGGTTGATCAGGGCGGTGACGAGGATGAACACGGTCAGCACGATCATGCCGCCGTCCAGCAGGCCGGAATTGCGGTGGAAGTGCTGGCTCGACAGCAGCAGCTGCTCGGCCGGCCACTGCACGGCGGTCAGGTGAGCGGGGCCGGCGAAGGTGGCGCGGCACAGCACCGTGGTCGGCGTGTTCCACAGGCGGACCGCGAAGCCGGCCTTGACCGCGCTGAGCGCCCCGCTGGCGCTGGCGCGCGTGGCTTCGCCCAGCGGCTGCAGGCTGGCCGGATCCCAGCAGCGGATGTGCAGCGCGTGGCGCGAAGGGAATTCGACGTAGTCGGCGTCGCCCGGGCCGCCGCGGGTCGCGACCAGGAACCACAGCGGCGCTTCGGACAGATGGGTCTCGTAGTAGTCCACCGGCGGCGCGCTGTCGAGCAGGCGCAGCGCGCCTTGCGGGTCGAGCCGTTCGCCGGCATCGGCCACCACGCGCAGGTGCAGCTGCTGCTGGCCGCTGCCGTCGACGTAGCGGTCGCTCCACCAGCCCAGCGCCACCACCGACAGCAGCGCCACCACCAGCGGCACCGTGTAGATCGACAGCAGGCGCAGCACCGCCTCCACCACCCGGTGGATCGCATGCGCGCTGCTTGTCGGTCGGGACGGCTGGAACATCAAACTGTATCACCCAGGGTCAGTCCGGCGGGCGGCCGGAAACGATCCCCCAAGCATACAGCTTAGTTATGATGCCGTCATGCAATATTTTGTATAGACATCATGCTATACCACAGCCAGTCCGCGCACGCCGAGCGGACCGGGGCTGCGCACCGGCTGCGGCCGGGCCGGCGGGGCACGGCGGGTGATGTCGATGTCCGGATGGCGGATGCGGCGCACGAAGTTCAATAGCGGATGGCCGGCGGCGGTCCAGCGCTCCTCGGCGGTGGCGACCTCGAAGGCCATCACGCGGTGCGGGATGCCGCCCACGTGGCGCAGCGGCACCATGGTCTTGTCCTCGAACACGTCGGTGAACAGCAGCTGCTCGTACTGGCGGTCGACCGGGGTGCGGCCGGTGGCCAGGGCCCAGTCGATGTCCTGCTCCAGCCAGTATTCGAACATGGCCTTCATCAGCGCCACCTTGACCAGGTGCCCGACGCGGCCTTCGCCGACGCCGAGGCGGGTGACCTCGGCCAGCCGGCGCCCGCGCAGCCAGGCCGGCAGCATGATCGATTCCTCGATGTTGAGCGGGCGGTGGACATTGGTCTGGATTCGCACCGAACCCAGCGGCGAGCCGTCCAGCCGCGATTCGGCCAGCAGCACCACGCTGTCGTCGTCGAAATCGGACGCTTCCGGCAGCGCCAGGCTGCGCGCGAATTCCGGGACGTGGCGGGCATAGGCGGCGTGGCGGATCTGCACCGCCTTGCGCATGGCCTCGTCATCCCCGGCACGGCGGACGGTGAACGGCAGGCGTTCGGTCGGCATCGCATCGCCGGACGCGGCGGCGGAAAGGAAAGACGGGAACTGCGGCATGACGGCACTCCTGTTCGATAATAAATACAACTTAGCGATTCATTATCGAACTTTAAAATTCCGTCAATCCAAGGAGCAGACCGGGTTTTTCCCCCTATTTGCATAGTTTCACGGCATAAAGCGGGCGCTGCCGGATACCCGGATCGAGCTTCCCGGCAGCGGCGCGATGGCGGCGAACAGGCGCGAGCGCATTCCCATGTCCTCGCCCTGCACCACCTCGATCTGGCCGCCGTGGGGCCAGCCGAGCTCGCGCAGGTAGCCGGCCAGCGCGGCGGTGCCGGCGCCGGTGGCCGGGTCTTCATAGACGCCGCCGGCGGCAAACGGGTTGCGGGTGTGGAAGCGCTGGTGCGATTCGGCCCAGGCCAGCACGATGGTGACGATGCCGTGCGCATGCATCAGGCGGCGGCCGGCATCGAGCTCGTAGCGCATCGCGGCGAGCGCTTCGCGGGTGGCCAGCGCCAGCACCAGATGGTCGGCGCCGCCGTGGGCCAGCGCGGGCGGGATGCGGGGATCGAGCTCGGCCCGGGTGTAGCCGAACAGCGACAGGGCGGCATCCACCAGCGGCTCGGGCGCTGCCGCGCTGCGGGTGGGCGGCGATTGCAGGGCGGCCTGCACGCCCGCGCCCGCGCGCCGTCCCTCCACCGTGATGCTGGCCTGGTTGAGCGTGAGCGCATACACGCCGTCGCCATGGCTGCGCGCCAGCGCGGCGCCCAGCGCGATGGTGGCGTGCCCGCAGAACGGCACCTCGGCCTCCGGAGAAAAGTAGCGGGCGCGCCAGCCCGCGCCCTGTGGCACGGCGAATACGGTTTCGGAGAATCCTACCTGCGCCGCCAGCCGCTGCATCAGCTCCGCCGGCGGCAAGGTCTCGCCCAGCCAGACGCCGGCCGGGTTGCCGCCCGCATCGCCATCGGCAAAGGCGGCGATGCGCAGGATGTCGTCCACGGTCGGGCTGTCGCGGTTCACGTCGCTTCTCCTCATGTTCGGCTGCAAAGCCGACATGATACGCGGCCGCGGCCGCGCCTTCAGCCGATGGCCTTGGCCATTTCGGCCGCCATTTCCTCCGGCGACACGTCGCGGATATGGGTCGCCATCGACCAGCGGTGCCCGAACGGATCCTCGACGATGCCGTAGCGGTCGCCCCAGAACATGTCGGCCAGCGGCATGCGCACCCTGGCCCCGGCCGCGATCGCGCGTTCGAAGGCCTGGTCGACGTCGGCCACCGCCAGGTGCAGGGTCACGGGGCTGCCTTTCAGCGCCCGCGGGCCGAAGGAATCCCACTGCGGGAACTCGTCGGCCAGCATCAAGGCCGAGTCGCCGATGCGCAACATGGCGTGGCCCAGTTTGCCGTCCGGCCCCGGGATCCGCATCAGCTCCTCGGCGCCGAAGGCGTTCTTGTAGAACTCGATCGCGTCGGCCGCGCCGGCGCAGACCAGGTGCGGCGTGATCGTGTGCATGCTGTTCGCCATGAACATCTCCTTTCAAGCAGAAAAGCGGGCGAGCGCGAAGTGCTTGACAGCGTCCCCCGGCCGGCCCTAGTATTTCGAACATCATCTAATTAGACGCGGACTGAACTAACGTGGACGACAGCAATTCCGTGTTCAAGGCCCTGGCCGACCCGACCCGGCGCGCGATCCTGCACCTGCTGCGCAAGGAGGAAATGACGGCGGGCGACCTGGCCGCGCGCTTCGACATGAGCAAGCCTACCCTATCGCACCATTTCGCGGTGCTCAGGGACGCCGGGCTCGTCACCAGCCGGCGCGAAGGCCAGACCATCTGGTACGCGCTGAACACGACCGTACTGGAAGACATCCTTTCCTGGACCATGGACCTGGCGCGCGGCGCCAAAGGAGAACAACAATGAAAAACCGCTACCTGATCCTGTCGCTGCTGCTCATCGCGGTCGCGTTCGGCGCCACCATCGCCCTGTACGCCCGGATGCCCGACCAGGTGCCCGTGCACTGGAATGCGCACGGCGAGATCGACCGCTACGGCAGCCGCGCCAGCATCTTCATGATGCCCGGGATAATGGCCTTCATGCTGGCGCTGCTGGCGGTGCTGCCCAAGGTTTCGCCGCAGCGTTTTTCGGTGGACGCGTTCAGCGACACCTATTGGTACTGCGCCCTGCTGATCGAAGGCATGCTGGGCGCGATGCACGGCCTGATCATGGCCGGCACGCTGGAAAAGGGCTTCGACACCGGCCGCTGGATGCTGGCGGTGACGGCCCTGTTCATGGCCCTGCTGGGCAATGTGATGGGCAAGGTGCGGCGCAATTTCTGGATCGGCGTGCGCACGCCATGGACGCTGGCGAACGACCGCGTGTGGTACGCGACGCACCGGCTCGCGGCCAAGCTGATGGTCGGCTGCAGCCTGCTGGCGATCGTGGCGGCGCTGGCCGGGCTGACCCTGCTGGGGGTGGCGCTGATGATGGCCGGGCCGCTGGTGCCGGCGGTGTATTCGCTGCTGTATTACAAACGGCTGGAGCGCAGCGGCGGGCTTGAGGCCTGACCGGGTACGCGAAAGATAGTTACGTCGGTCCCGCGCAGGCGGGAGCGACGCTGGCCGTAAGTCAGAACCCGGGCGGCCGCTCCCCCGCCACCCCCGCCGACTTCTCCAGCGCCAGCCCCACCCGCGCAATCGTCCCCTCGTCGAACAAGCGCCCGATCAAGGTCACCCCATGCGGCACGCGCCGCGGCGGATTGAAGGCGGGCAGCGGCTGCCTGGGATTCGGCGCCCAGTCGCTGCGGGCCTGCGCCACCTGCACGAATCCCGTCTTCACCGTCAGCGACGGGTGCCCCGTGAAGTTCGAGATGGTCAGCATCTCGTCGCGCAGCGAGGGCACCAGCAGCAAGTCCACCTCGCCCATGATGCGCGCCATCTCCAGCGCCACCTTGCGCCGCAGGCGGTCGGCCTGCACGAAATCCACCGCCGACAGGAAGCGCGCTTCGCGGAACAGGTTCGGCCACGCGTCCGGCACCTGCTCGCGCAGCTGGTCCACCCGGCCGTCGAGCGTGATCTCCTCGAACGCGGCCGCCGCTTCCGCGAACAGCACCGTGTTGAGCGACTGGTAGGGCCAGTCCGGCAGCGACACCGGCACCGCCTGCATGCCCAGCTTCCTGATCGTTTCCAGCGCCGCGCGGTCCACCTCGGTGGCCGGCGCCTCGTTCATCCAGCCGGCGAAGTAGCCGACCTTCAGCCCGCGCACTCCGGCGCCCGCGTCGAAGTCCAGGCGCGAGGGCACGCTCGCCACGTCGCCCGCATCCGGCCCGGAGATGGCGTGCAGCACCAGCATCGCGTCTTCCACGCTGCGCGTCATCGGGCCCAGCTTGTCCAGCGACCAGCACAGCGTCATCGCGCCGCTGCGCCCGACCCGGCCGTAGGTCGGGCGCAGGCCGGCCACGCCGCAGCGCATCGACGGGCTGACGATGCTGCCGCCGGTCTCGCTGCCTATCGAGAAGGCGACCAGTCCCGCCGCCGTCGCCGCGCCCGGCCCCGCGCTCGATCCCGACGCGCCCTCCTCCGGCAACCAGGGATTCATGGTCTGGCCGCCGAACCAGATGTCGTTCAGCGCCAGCGCGCCCAGGCTCAGCTTCGCCACCAGCACCGCGCCGGCCGCGTTCAGCTGCGCCACGACCGCCGCATCCCTGGCGGGCACGCGGTCGCGGTAAAACTCGGCGCCCCAGGTGGTGCGGATGCCGGCGGTGTCGAGCAGGTCCTTCACGCCGTAGGGGATGCCGTGCAGCGGCCCGCGGTATTTGCCGGCGGCGATGTCGCGGTCGGCCTGGCGCGCCTGCGTCAGCGCGTGCTCTTCGGTCAGCGTAATCACGGATCGCAGCTTGCCGTCATGGCGCTTGATGCGCTCGAGGTAGATGCGGGTCAGGCGCTCGGAACCCAGCTTGCGCGTCTCGATCCAGCTCGACAGCTGCGTCACCGGGGCGAAGGCGATATCCTCGTCGCGCGCCGGCAGTGGCCCGGCATCGGCGCGGCTGCGCACGAAGCGGCCACGTTCGGCCACGGCGCGGCCTACCGTGGCGGGATGCCAGACGCTCGCCGGCGACAGCTCCGGCGCCAGCGCCACCTTGTTCGGGCCGGTGCGGCGCTCCATCGTCGATGCCAGCGAGATGCGCCAGCTGGCGGCCGCCATGTCGCGCTGCGCGGACCTCATCCGCACCTGCATCAGCTTTTCCGCCTCGGCGAAGGT
>JAEWEK010000226.1 GCA_023389425.1 Pseudomonadota bacterium
GGCGCAGGTCGACCGTGCGCAGCGGGGTGACGGTGCCGTTGGAAGCGACCACCACGCCCACGTCCTGGCGCTTGACCGGGACCGCGTTGACGGTGATGGTCGGCTGCGCGCCGCCGCCCTTGCCGGCGGCCGGGCCGTTATTGCCCTGGGCGTGTGCGCCGCCCTGCTGATCGACATACAAGCCGGTGAAGCCGACGACCAGCGCGGCGCCGGCGACAAGTGCGAAGTTTTTCTTTTTCATGCCATTCTCTGGCCACCGCTTGCGCGGCATGCCGTTCTCTCGTGGTTGTTGTAGCAAGCGCGCGACACGCTCTCCCCCCAACGTATTGTCGCGCACTACCGTGTCATCTGTGTGTCATTTGCCGGGATAATACTCCGGCAACTGCAGGGTGGCTTCCAGTCCGCCGCCGGGATGGTTGGCGAGGGTGATGCTGCCGCCGTGCTGCTCGGCGATATTGCGGGCGATGGTCAGGCCCAGCCCGGTGCCGCCGGACTCGCGCGAGCGCGAGCTTTCGATGCGGTAGAACGGGTCGAACACCTTGGCCAGTTCGGCGCCATCGATGCCCAGGCCGCGGTCGCGGATGCGGATGCGCGCGGCGCCGCCGATGCGGTCGACCGTGACCGTGGCTTCGTGGCCGTACTTGACCGCGTTGTCGATCAGGTTGACCAGGCAGCGGCGCAGGTCCATCGGCCGGCCCAGCAGCGCCATATTGGCGCGCCCCGACAGCGTCACCTGCTGGTGGGCGTCGACCGCGTCGGCGCACACCGAATCGAGCAGCGAATCGAGGTCGAGCAACTGCATGGTTTCGGTGGTGTCCATGCTGCGCGCCAGGTCCAGCCCCTCGCGCACCATGGCCTGCATCGCCGATAGGTCGCCGATCAGGCGGTCCTGCAGCTCGGTGTCGCCGACCTTTTCCAGGCGCAGGCGCATGCGCGTCAGCGGCGTCTGCAGGTCGTGGGTGATCGCGGCCAGCATCTGGGTGCGCTGGAAGATGTACTGGCGGATGCGCGCCTGCATCGCGTTGAAGGCGGCGCTGGCCTGGCGGATCTCGCTGGCGCCGGCCAGCTCGAGCGGGGCGTGATTGATGTCCTGGCCCAGGTCCTTGGCGGCCTGCGCCAGCTGCTTGAGCGGGCGCGTGGTCATGCGCGCGACCAGGTAGGCCAAGAGGGCAATCGACACCAGGAACAGGATGATGACCCAGCCGAAGCCCGGCTGGGCGCCGGCGGGGGAACGCGGCGGCAGCATCTGCAGGCGCAGTTCCTCGCCGTCGCGCAGGCGCACATTGATGCTTTCGCAATAGCCATGCCACTCGAGGTGCATCAGACCGAACAGCGCCGGCTGGCGGTGCGGCTGCTCGCACATCGGCGGGCGCACCGCGGTCGATTCGATCCGGTAGCCGCTGCCGAGGCGGGCCGCCAGGGTGCCGGCGAATTCGCTGCGGGTGGCGGCCGGTTCCTGCGGCGGACCGACTTCGAGCTTCAGGCCCGGGCGGTTGGCCACCGCGAGATAAGCCGGGCGCGCGGACGCCGGCACGATCTCGGTGGCCATGATGAGCTGTTCGGCGCGTTCCAGCTGGGTGTTGCCGCGGTACTGGTCGAGCACGCGCTGGCGCTCGGCGTCGGCCGCCAGCTGGGTCAGGGCGGCCGAGATCAGCACGCCCAGCAGCAGCGTGATGAACACGCGGCCCGTCATCGAACCGAGGAAGGCCCGCAACTTCACGCGGCCGGCTCCACCGTCACCTGGCCGGCCAGCACGTAGCCGCCGTTACGCACCGTCTTGATGATCTGCGGCATGCGGGCGTCTTCGCCCAGCTTCTGGCGCAGGCGGCTGATCTGGATGTCGATCGAGCGGTCGAAGGGGTCGGCGTCGCGGCCCTGGGTCAGGTTGAGCAGCTGGTCGCGGTTGAGCACGCGGTTGGGATGCTCGAGGAACACGCGCAGCAGGCGGAACTCGGCGCCCGACAGCATGATGACGACGCCTTGTGGATTGACCAGGTGGCGCGCGGTCAGGTCCAGGGTCCAGCCGGTGAACTTCATCTGCTGGACGTTTTCGGCGGCGGCATTGGGCGGCATCGCGTGCGAGCGGCGCAGCACGCTGCGGATGCGCGCCAGCAGCTCGCGCGGCTCGAAGGGCTTGGGCAGGTAATCGTCGGCGCCCATCTCGAGGCCGAGGATGCGGTCGAGCGGTTCGTTGCGCGCGGTCAGCATGATGACCGGCAGCGTCGAATGCGCGCGCAGCTTGCGGCACAGGGTCAGGCCGTCGTCGCCGGGCAGGTTGAGGTCGAGCACGATCAGGTCGGGCCGCGCCTCGTCCAGGATCTTCCACATGGCGCTGCCGTCGCCCGCGGCCAGGGCACGATAGCCGTTCGACTCCAGGTAGTCGGCCAGGAGGGTGCGGATGTCGCGGTCGTCGTCGACGATCAGGATGGTAGAGGGAGTGTCCATAGCCTTGATTATCCTTATTAAACAAGGGCCTGAACAGCCGGTTTGTATCGCCATGTATATCTACCGGCAGTCGAAACAAATTGATACAAAGAACGACTCACCAGAAATGCCGTGAAATGTCCGCGATACAGCTTTACCTGATGATGGGAACCGTGCAGCCGGGACGCCGGAGGCGCAACCCACCAGACATACAGACATAAAGGAACCACCATGAGCACCGTACGCAAACAAGTCATGATCGCCCTGGCCGCCCTGTCGCTGGGTGGCGCTGCGATCGCCGCCCAGGCCGATACCCAGGCCGCCCCGGCCCAGCCCCGTCACCAGATGAGCCAGCAGGATCGGGACACCCACCGCGCCGACATGCGCGCCAAAATGGGCGAGCGCATGAAGGAGCGCGCCCAGAAGCTGCATGATGCGCTGCAGCTGAACAGCTCGCAGGAACAAGGCTGGAAGACCTTCGTCGCCTCGATGCGGCCGGCCCATCCGGAAGCAAGGCGCGGGGAATTCCGCGAATTCGCCAAGCTGCCGGCGCCGCAACGCATGCAAAAGGCGATCGAGATGTCCAAGAAGCGCACCGCGATGATGGAGCAGCGCCAGGCCGCGCTGAATACCTTCTACGGCACCCTGACGCCGCAGCAGCAGAAGGTGTTCGACGAGCAGACCAGCCGCGGCATGGGCGGTCATGGCTGGCGCGGGCACCACGAGGGCGCCAAGCGCGGCTGATTGCTGCTTGGCCAGTGGACGAAGGGACGCTGCGGCGTCCCTTTTTGTTAATGCGAGTGGGTGGCGATGAAATACGTTGCGCTGACCAGGGCCGCGGAGATTCCCGTCGTGAAGCTGATGAAGCGCCAGGTTTGACGGTTCATTTCCAGTAGCAGCTCGCACTTTAGCAAGCTCAGGTCCTGCTTGGTCGCGTAATTGGACTTGATGACGGCGACGTCAGCCTTCAATGCTCCGAGGCGCTCTTCGAATTTGGTGGTTTCGGTATCCATTATCTCGACTGCGTCGCGATGAAATAGGTGGCGCTGACGAGGGCCGCCGAAATTCCCGTCGTGAAGCTGATGAAGCGCCAGGTTTGGCGGTTCATTTCCTTCAGCAGCTCGCTTTTCGTGGCGCCCAATTCGCGTTGCAAGTCGGCCTTGGTCGCGTAATTGGACTTGATGACCGCGACGTCGCATTTGATTATCGCCAGCTCACCTTCCAAGGCGCCGAGGCGCTCTTCGATTTTGTTGGTTTCGGTATCCATCATGCGGCCAAGAAATAGATCGCCCCCACCAGAAAACTGTTGAGGGCGGCAACGAAGGTCACGAACCGCCACGTTTGCGCGTTGAGTTCACGCTGCAAATCTTCCTTGGTGACGTAATTGGATTGGATGACGGCGACGGCAATCCTGGTTTCCGCGACATCGCGTTCCAATACGCCAAGGCGCTCGTCGATGTTAGCGGTCTCGGTGTCCATGCCTCATCCTCCGACGCACACCGGAGGGTGTCAAGCGGACCGCTCAGGCGTCGCGCGATCAGTCGAGGCGTTGCAGCGAACCGACGAACTTGTCGGCATTCTGGTAGCCGACCACGCGGCCGTCGGCGATCTCCTTGCCGGCGCGATCGAACAGGATGATGCCCGGCGGGCCGAACAGGCCGAAGCGCTTGAGCATGGCCTTGTCGGCGGGGTCGTTGGCGGTGACGTCGGCCTGCTGCAGGATGGTGTTGGCGAGCCGGGCTTTCACCGACGGTACCGGGA
>JAEWEK010000270.1 GCA_023389425.1 Pseudomonadota bacterium
ACCTTCGCATGGTGGCTGGCAAGGTGCTGATGGACCGCCACTGCCCGGACTTCCTGCGCGACCTGGAAGGCGGGGTAGGCGACAGCGCCGCCTTGATCGACAAATGGCACAAGCGCGGCCGCCAGCTCTACGCGATCACGCCGCGCTTCGCCCCGACCTCGACCGACGCCCAGCTGCGCGCGACGGCGGAACTGGCGAAAGCCTATCCGGACACCTTCATCCAGACCCACGTCTCGGAAAACGAGGACGAATGCAAATGGGTGCGCGAGCTGTTCCCGTCCTCGCGCAGCTACCTGCATGTGTACGACCACGTCGGCCTGATGCGTCCGCGCGCCATGTTCGGCCACTGCATCTGGCTCGACCAGCAGGACTTCGCGCGCATGGCCGACACGGGCGCGGCGGCGGCGGTGTGCCCGACCTCCAATCTGTTCCTCGGCAGCGGCCTGTTCGACTTCGAGAAGGCGGATGGCGCACGCACCTTGCTCTCGCTGGGCACCGATGTCGGCGCCGGCACCTCCTTCTCGATGTTGCAAACGATGAATGAAGCGTATAAAGTTGCGCGACTAAAGGGCAGCTACCTGCCGGCGTTGCGCATGTTTTACCTGGCCACGCTCGGCGCTGCACGCAGCATGCAACTCGAAGGCGTGGTTGGCAGCCTGGCGCGCGGGAACGAGGCCGATTTCATCGTGCTCGATCCAAAGGCGACGCCGCTGCTGGCGCGCCGCAGCGCGCATTGCGACTCGCTCGAGGAACAGCTGTTTGCGCTGGCGCTGCTGGGCGACGACCGTGCCATCCGCGCCACCTATGCGGCAGGGCGCAAGGTGCACGAGCGCGCCGCGACTTAACGCTAACGAGAGAACACACATGAAGAAGAATCTGTGCAGCGGCGCGCTGATGGTCGCGCTGGCGTTCGCCGGCGCCGCCCAGGCCGCCAGTCCGCAGGCCAACGAGGCCGCCACCGCCCGTCACTACGCGGCGCTGATCGCCGGCGACCAGCCCCGGACGGCCGAGCTGACCATGTTCTTCACGCAGATGCCCAAGGGCGGCGACCTGCACCATCATTACTCGGGCGCGCTGTACGCCGAGCAGTACCTGGAATTCCTCGACAAGGACGGCTGGTGCGTCAACAAGTTCAACTACCAGATCGAAACCCGCAAGGACGTCATCGAGGCCGAGCGCGCCCAGCCGCCGGCCCAGCGCGAATGCCTGTCCGCGGCCGAGGTGTATGCCGACGACTTCGTCCTGCGCGAACTGCTGCAGCGCTGGTCGAGCAAGGATTTCTACAACCACGGCACCCTGCAGTCGCCGCCGGACCGCCAGTTCTTCCAGACCTTCGGCTACTTCGGCCCGGTCTCGAACACCAATTTCCATGACGGCCTGCAGCGCCTGAAGGAACGCGCGATCGCCGAGAACGTCGGCTACATCGAAACCATGTTCAAGATGGCGCCCTTCGTCGTCAACAAGGACTTCGACCAGCAGGCCTGGGCCGCGGTAGCCAACGACGCCCAGCTCGAGACCCTGATGCGGGGCTGGATGGAGAAGCTCGACAGCGACGCCGCCTTCAACAAGCAGATCGGCGATTTCGTGGCCAAGATCGACGATGCCTCCAAGGGCATCGACGACCAGGACTTCACGATGCGCTACCAGACCTATGTGCTGCGCCTGCTGAATCCCTCGCAGGTGTTTTCGTCGATGCTGGCCGGCTTCAAGGCCGCCAACGGCAGCGACAAGATCGTCGGCGTGAACATCGTGGGGCAGGAGAGCAATTCGGTGTCGATGCGCGACTACGCGCTGCACATGAAGATGTTCCGCTTCCTGGAAACCCGCTACCCGAACGTGAAGGTGGCGCTGCACGCCGGCGAACTCGCGCTGGGCGACGTGCCGCCGGAAGGCCTGCAGGACCACATCGACCAGGCCGTGACGGTGGCCCACGCCAACCGCATCGGCCACGGCATCGACCTGGCCCACGAGCCGAATGCGCCGGCCATCATGAAGGCCATGCGCGAGAAGGACATCCCGGTCGAGATCAACCTGACCTCGAATGCCTTCATCAACGGCGTGAAGGGCGCCGACCATCCGGTCACGCTGTATCGCCGCTACAACGTGCCGTATGTCATCTCGACCGACGACGCCGGCGTCACCCGCCACAACCTGTCCAACGAGTACGTGCTGTTCGCCAGCCGCTACAAGCCCAGCTACGCGGAGGTCAAGCGCGCGTCCTACAACAGCATCCGCTATTCCTTCCTGGCAGCCGCCGACAAGGCCCGCCTGAAGCGCCAGCTCGACCAGCGCTTCGCCAGTTTCGAGGCCGGCATCGCCGTGCTGGATGCGCAAGGGAAGGTTGGCGCCAAGCGCTAATCGCATTGACGAATGTGACAGAGGGCGTGTGTTGCACACGCCCTTTTTTTTCGTCGCCCGTCCCATGCCGCGGAACCCGGCACGCCTCGTTCACTACTGTAGTCGTTGTGCAATGCGGAATTTGTTGTCACGAATGCACTGCTTTGTCGCCTTCCTGCGACATATTTCTTCTCTGGAAGACCGTCAAATCGAAATTTTTGCCAAATGGAATCACCGCCAGAATGCCTCCCTTATAATCGCGGCGTATTCATATATGACAAATTTCCCCTGAATTCGCACCAGAGTCGCTCGTTTTGGCACATTTATTCGCCCGGCCTATAAATGCGCTAGCCAAAACGAATTTGCCAGTTGGTCAGGCTTCGTTCATATTGGTTTTTTGGTAATCACGTTTCGCGTAAATAAGACACATGTCGTTTTGTCACGGATGTGTCACAGAGGACAGTTACCATCAGCCCGCTTTTGCCATTTGGCAGGGGAAACAACCAGCAAGTGTCGGACATGCAGGCCGGTTCGCCGGTGTGCCAAAAGGTTGCAGTACTGTAAAGAGCGGACGCCCCATGCGGGTTTCCGGATAACTATTAGTCTTTTTTGGGGTTATACAATGATCTATCAAGAACGGATCCGGCTGTCCAGGGTTGCCCTGGCCTTGTCCATCGCGTTGGCGGGTGCACCGGCCTTCGCACAGAACACGACTTCTGCTGTCGCTGGCCGCGTGATCACCGCCGATGGCAAGCCTGCCGCTGGCGCGTCGGTCTCGATCGTCCACACCGAATCCGGCACCGTCACCAACGTCACCACCGACGCTGACGGCCGCTACCAGCAGCGCGGCCTGCGTACCGGCGGTCCGTACACGATCATTGTGAACAAGGACGGCGTGATCGAGAAAACCGAGAACGTCTACCTCAACATCGCTGAAACCGCCGAAGTCGACGCCACCCTGGGCAAGTCGCAGATGCAGACCGTGACCGTGACCGGTTCCGCTGCCCGCGCCGAGATTTTCAGCAAGAGCAACATGGGCTCGGTGACCAACATCAACCGCGCCACCCTGGAAAGCCAGGCATCGATCAACCGCAACCTGCAGGACTTCGCACGCCTTGACCCGCGCGTGTCGCAGACCGACAAGGAGCGCGGCGAAATGTCCGTGGCCGGCCAGAACTCGCGCTTCAACTCGATGACCATCGACGGCGTGAACGTGTCCGACACCTTCGGCCTGGAAGCCAACGGTTCGCCGACCGCGCGCCAGCCGATCTCGATGGAAGCGATCCAGTCGGTGCAGATCAACGTCGCCAACTACGACGTGACCCAGAAGGGCTACACCGGCGCCAACATCAACGCCGTCACCAAGTCCGGTACCAACGTCTGGCATGGCGGCGCCTACTACAACACCCGCGACGACCGCCTGGTCGGCAAGCGCTACAACGTGGCCGCCGATACCTACAGCGACGCGCCGGCGTTCACCGAAAACACCAAGGGCCTGTGGTTCAGCGGTCCGATCATCAAGGACAAGCTGTACTTCTTCGTCTTGAACGAAGAGTTCAAGTCCAGCCGCGCAACGCCTGACTTCGGCATCATCGGCGCCAATTCCGGCACCACCGTCGGCATCGCCCAGTCGACCGTGGCCCAGACCCAGGCCATCGCCAAGTCGAAGTACGGCATCGACGTCGGCAGCCTCGATGTCCCGGCCGACCTGTTCATGAAGTCGCACGAGCAGATGCTCAAAGTCGACTGGAACATCAACGAGAACCACCGCGCCAACATCCGCTACTCGAAGACCGACCAGACCGAGCCGAACTTCTCGTCGTTCAGCGCGAGCAACGTGTCGCTGAGCTCGTCGTGGTGGCAGCAGGGTAAGAGCATCGAGACCTACCTGGCCCAGGTGTTCTCGGACTGGACCCCGAACTTCTCGACCGAGTTCAAACTCTCGCAGCGTGACTACAGCTCGGTGCCGCAAAACGCCTCGCGCATGCCGGCCGTGTCGATCCAGATCACAGGCGCGCTGGCAGCCGGCGCACCGGCTGGCACCGGTACTGGCTCGCGCTACCTGAACTTCGGTACCGACTATGCCCGCCAGCTGAACGTGCTGGGCACCAAGACCACGGACAGCTACTTCGGCGCCAACTGGACGCTTGGCGACCACGAAGTGAAGTTCGGCGGCGACTTCGTCAACAACAAGGTCTACAACGCCTACCTGCAGAACGTGTACGGCAGCTATACCTTCGGTTGCGACAACAACTTCAGCTACACCTTCGCCGCGACCGTGAGCTGCTCGAGCCTGAGCGCCGATATGGTCGAGAAGGCAGCGCTGGAGAACTTCAGCCGTGGCCGTCCGTCCTCGTACACCCTGCAGGTGCCGGCCGCCGGCTACAGCTTCAACGATGCGGTGGCGAACTTCACGACCAAGGACACCGGCCTGTTCGTGCAGGACACCTTCAGCCCGTTCAAGAACCTGACCCTGAACTACGGCCTGCGCGTCGACATCAACTCGATGGGTAACCGTCCGGTGGCGAACACCGCCGCCGCGGCAGCGCTGATCCCGGGCGTCGCCGCCACCTTCACCCCGCAGAGCGGTGGCTTCGGCTACGACAACACCCAGGTGATGCACAACGAAAAGCTGTGGCAACCGCGCTTCGGCTTCAACTACAAGTTCGATACCGCGCGTCCGACCCAGGTCCGTGGCGGCTTCGGTCTGTTCCAGGGCGCCGCGATGTCGGTGTGGGTGGGTAACCCGTACCAGAACACCGGCGTGGCGACCCGCGTCATCACCTGCAGCGGCAGCGCCAGCACCCGTTGCCCGGCAACCGATGGCCTGTACAACCCGAATCCGGATGCGCAGACCACCCCGAGCGGCAGCGTGCCGAAGGCTACCGTCGACTTCCTGGCGCCGGGCCTGAAGCAGCCGTCGATCTGGAAGGGCAACCTGGCATTCGAAAACGAACTGCCGTGGTACGGTGTCGTGTTCGGCGCCGAGTACCTGGCGACCAAGAACAAGGACGCCCTGTACTACGAAAGCCTGAACATCGGTGGCGCAACCAAGACCGGTCCGGACGGCCGTCCGCTGTTCTACAATGCCAACGGCCTGTCGGCAGCTTGCTACACTTATAACAACGGCTCGATCTCGACTGCCAAGGGCTGCACCAACACCGCCAAGGCGCTGTCGAACCCGAACTACGCCAACGTGCTGGTCGCCAAGAACAGCCACGCTGGCCAGGGTGGTGCGCTGACCCTGTCGCTGACCATGCCGACGACCCGTGGCTTCGGCTGGTCGCTGGCTGCAACCCACACCAACGCGACCGAAGTCTCGCCGCTGACCTCGTCGGTGTCGAACTCGAACTTCAACGCCCGTGCGATCTCGGATCCGAACGATGCCGGCGCCGCCAACTCGTCGTACCTGGTGCGCAACCGTATCAGCGCCTACGCGAACTGGGAGCACCGCTTCTTCGGCACCTACCGTACCCGCGTCGGTATCTTCTACGAAGGCCGCAGCGGCAAGCCGTTCAGCTGGACCTTCAAGAACGACATGAACGGCGACGGTGTTTCGGGCAACGACCTGATGTACATTCCGAAGGCCTACGGTTCGGGTGAAGTCGCGTTCTACGGCGATACCGCCACCGACCACACCAACGAGCAGCGCTTCTGGAGCATCGTCAACGCCAACAAGGTCCTGAGCAAGGCAGCCGGTGGCATCGTCGGTCGTAACACGGACTTCGGCCCGTGGACCAACAGCATCGACCTGAAGATCAGCCAGGAACTGCCGGGCTTCTTCCCGGGCCACAAGGCGAACGCGTCGTTCTCCATCATGAACCTGGGTAACCTGCTGAACAAGAAGTGGGGCCACATCATGGAGATCCCGTTTGCTTCGGGCGGCGGCAACCCGCGCGGCTTCGCCGACTACCTGGGCATCGATGCACAGGGCCGTTATGTCTACGGCGTGCGTAACTCGGTCGACTCGCTGGCGATCCGCCAGAACAAGGGCGAATCGCAGTGGGCGGTCGCAGGCATGATCAAGTACGAGTTCTAATTTCCTGAATTCGTAAGTAAGTGCCGACAACGGCCGGTGGCGACACCGGCCGTTTTTCTTTCCATTAGTAGGAAGGCATCGTCGCCACCCGGCGGGTAGATGTCCTCCACGCAAAATGCAATAATGTCCGTTTGCATTTCGCCCGGCGCGACGGGCTGTATTGAAAGGAAGCGATGATTTTTCCGCGAAGCACCCGCATTCGTTTTGTCCCGCTCGTCATGGCACTGGCGCTGTCCGCTTGTGCCAGCGTGCCGCGCGGACCGGTCCAGCTCAATCTCATCGGCCTGAACGATTTCCACGGCAATCTCGAGCCGAGCAAGTACAGCTTCAAGGATGCCGACGGCAAGAGCCAGACCGTGCAGGCCGGCGGCATCGAGGCGCTGTCCGGCACCATGCGCGCGCTGCGTCGCGAAGACAAGGATTTGCTGTTCGTCGGCGCCGGCGACCTGGTGGGCGCCAGCCCGGCGCTGTCGTCGATGTGGGCCGACGAGCCCAGCATCGAGGCGATGAACCTGATGGGCCTGAACGACAGCTCGCTCGGCAACCACGAATTCGACGCCGGCCGCCAGGAACTGCTGCGCAAGCAGAACGGCGGCTGCGATTCGCCGATGCGCGCCGACCAGGCCTGCCAGCTGGAGCAGGGATTCGGTGGCGCCAAATTCCACTATCTCGCCGCCAACGTCACCGACAGCGCCACCGGCCAGCTGCTGGTGCCGGCCTGGCGCATCGAGGACGTCAAGGGCGTCAAGGTCGGCGTGATCGGCGCCGTGCTGCAGGGTACGCCCTCGGTCGCGGTCAGCTGGTCGGTGAAAGGCCTGTCCTTCGGCGACGAAGCCACCGCGATCAACAAGGCAGTGGGCGAGGCCCGCGCCAAGGGTGCGCAGGTGTTCGTGGTGCTGATCCACGAAGGCGGCTTCGCCAAGGAGTCCTCGCCGTTCCAGCAGGACTGCTCGAATCTCACCGGCCCGATCGTCGACATCGTCAGGAAGCTCGACCCCGCCGTGCGCGTGGTGTTCAGCGGCCATAGCCACACCGGCTACCTGTGCAAGGTCGATGGTCGCGTGGTGTCGCAGGCGGCATCGATGGGCCACCTGCTCACGCGCGTGCAGATGACGGTGGACCCGCAAAGCGGCAAGGTCGAAGCGATCGATGCGCGCAATGTGCTGGTCAAGCCGGGCGAATACGAGCCGGATCCGCGCGTGACGGCGCTGCTGGCAAAGGTCAAGGCGCGCAGCCTCGAGGTGCTGGCCAAGCCGGTCTCGAACATCGGCGCGAACATGGTGGCGCGCAAGAACAACGCCAGCGGCGAGTCGCCGCTGGGCGACCTGATCGGCGACGCCATCGTGGCCGCGATGCGCGAGCAAGGCGCGCAGATCGGCTTCATGAACCCGGGCGGCATCCGCAAGGACCTCGAAGCCGGCAGCGACCATGTGGTCAGCTTCGGCCAGGCCCAGGCCGTGCTCCCGTTCGGGAACACGCTGGTGGTGATGGATATGACAGGCGCTCAGCTGCGCACGCTGCTGGAGCAGCAGTGGGACCGTCCGGCCGCCTCCGATCCGTCGATCCTGCAGGTGTCGAGCGCGCTGTCCTATCGCTGGGACGAGAGCAAGCCGAAAGGAAGCCGCATCGTCAGCGTCAAGGTCAACGGCGCGCCGCTGGAGGATGCGAAGACCTACCGCGTGGTCGCCAACAACTTCCTGGCCGAGGGCGGCGACGATTTCCCGATCCTGAAACAGGCCACCAACAAGGTCGATACCAATATGCGCGATCTCGATGCCCTGATCGCGTACCTGAAGCAGCACCCTGGCGCAGGCGTGCCTGCGGCGTCGCTGGCGCCGTCCGCCCGCATCGAAAAGGTGAAGTAAAAGCCGTCCCAACCGAGGAACCTGAAATGAAAAAACTAGCTTGTGTACTGGCGCTGTCCGGCGCTTTCGTGTCCACCAATGCATTCGCCTGGGGTGCGGACGGCCACCGTGCGGTCGGCGCCATCGCCGACAAACTGCTGAAGGGCACTGCCGCCGAGAAGCACCTGAAGGAGATCCTGCTGCCGGGTGAATCGCTGGAATCGATCGCCAACTGGCCGGACTGCGTGAAGGGCAACTACTGCGGCCCGCAGACGCAGGAGATGATCGACTACGTCAACGCCAACCCGAAGCACAGCGAGTACCACTACACCGACGTGCCGTTCGAGCTGGATCACTACCATGACCACGGCGTGGGCACCGCTGACGACGACATCGTGCAGACGCTGAAGGAAGCGATCGCGGTGCTGCGCGGCCAGGACGACGAGAAGTCGAATCCGCACCACTTCACCAAGCGCCAGGCGCTGATCCTGCTGACCCACATGACCGGCGACATTCACCAGCCGCTGCACGTGGGCGCGGCCTACGTCGGCATCGACGGCAAGTTCGTGGTGCCGGCCAAGCAAGGCGACATCGACACCGTCGGCTTCTACGATTCGCGCGGCGGCAACAACTTCCTGCTGGACGACGCCAAGGTCGAAGCGGCGGCGGTGGCGGGCGGTGTGCCGGCGGCCGAGCCGAAGCCGGAGCGTCCGGGCGTGCCGAAGAACCTGACCAAGCCCTTCCATTCGTACTGGGACAGCACCACGGTCAACTACGCTTTCCGCCGCCTCGGCACCAAGACCCCGGAAAAGTTCGCGGACGTGGCCATCGCCAGCCATCCGGACGTCGTCAAGAACACCGGCGACGTGTCGACCTGGCCGTACCAGTGGGCTGACGATTCGCTGATCTATGCCAAGCAGGCGTATGCCGACGTGACGGTGGGGCCGCTGACCAAGCAGACCTCGAAGAAGGGCGATACCTACTATACCTGGACGATGGAAGTGCCGGCCAACTACCCGGTCCCGACCTCGCAGATCGCCAAGCAGCAGCTGATCAAGGGCGGCTACCATCTGGCGCAGGTGCTGGAGGCGATCTGGCAGTAAGCTGATCCCTTTCGCTTCAGGAGTAAAAGGAGAACGTCGTTTCCGCCCAGGCTGGAACGACGTTCTTTTTGGCGCTGTCGGCGTTAAGTGTTGACTGAAGCACGTCGTCCCGGCGCAGGCCGGGACCCATACTGAGCATATTGGATCGCGGCTGCGGCGA
>JAEWEK010000324.1 GCA_023389425.1 Pseudomonadota bacterium
CCGAGGGCTTGCTCGATCTCGTCGGCGTCCTCGTCGTCGCGCCCGAACACCAGCATGGTGGTCGAGTCGATCTCGTGGACCAGGGGCTGCAGGCAACGCTGGCACACCAGGTGCACCGTACCGGCCACCGACAGCGTCAGCGACGGATAGCCTTCCGGCGTGGAACCGCCCTGGATCGACCAGCGCATCTCGCCGGACGGGTCGGCACAGTCGGCCACCAGCCGGGTCATTTCAGCGACAGGAGTGACTCCTTCGCGGTAGCCGTTGTTTCGACAAAATTCGAAAGCGTCGATGACAAAAGCGCTCATTAGAGAAATTGGACCCGGAAAACCTGCGATAATAACAGGCTTATCCCCGTGGAGTCAAAGACTTGCGCGATTTTTTGGCGCAGGGCAAACGATGATGCAACAAGCTTAAGCGATTCATCGGATTTGCTTCACGGAAAGCCCTATCTATTTGTTTTTCTTCTAAATACTCCTCAGAGCGCGCGACATGATAGCAAGTTCCCCCGCCCCACGCCTGATCCTTGCATCGAGTTCGGCGTACCGGCGCGAACTGCTGGGGCGCCTGCGCCTGCCCTTCGAGGCGATCGCGCCGGACATCGACGAGACCCCGCAGGCCGGCGAAACGCCGACCGCCACCGCGCTGCGCCTGGCGCGGGCCAAGGCACAGGCGGTGGCGGCGCGGGCGCCAGGCGCGCTGGTGATCGGCTCGGACCAGGTCGCCACGCTGGACGGCGGGCAAATCGGCAAACCGGGCAGCCATGCGGCGGCGCTGGCCCAGCTGCAGAAAATGCGCGGACGCGAGGTGGTGTTCCATACGGCCCTGTGCCTGTGGGACGGGCGCGCGGCCGATCCGGACGCGGCGGCGCAGATCGAGGACGTGCGGGTCACGGTGGCCTTCCGCGACTTGCCGGATGCCGAACTGGACGCCTACCTGCGGATCGAACAGCCCTACGATTGCGCCGGCAGCGCCAAAAATGAAGGACTGGGCATTGCGCTGCTGGAGCGGATCGACAACAACGATCCGACGGCGCTGACCGGCCTGCCCCTGATCGCGCTGACGTCGATGCTGCGGCGCGCGGGCGTCGCTTTCTTTAATTCCTGATTTGACCGAATGACTGGCACCCTCTACCTGATCCCCAACACCCTCGGCCCCACGGCCGCGGACACCGACGCCCTGTCCCACATCCTGCCGGAACAGGTCCAGGCGCTCACCTCGCGCCTCGATTACTTCGTGGCGGAAAACGCGAAGACCGCGCGCGCCTTCCTGAAACTGGTGGCCATCAAACATCCGCTGGCCAGGGCGCTGCAGGAAATCGAGATCGCCGAACTGAACGTGAACACGCCGGCGCAGGCGCTGGCCGCCCTGCTGCAGCCGCTGCTGGCCGGGCGCGACGCGGGGCTGGTCTCGGAAGCGGGCGTGCCGGCGGTGGCCGATCCGGGTGCCGACCTGGTGCGCCTGGCACACCAGCATGGCATCACGGTGCGGCCGCTGGTGGGGCCTTCATCGCTGCTGCTGGCGGTGATGGCGAGCGGGCTGAACGGACAGAGTTTCGCCTTCAATGGCTACCTGCCGACCGACGCCGAGCAGCGCGGCAAGCGGATCAGGGAGCTGGAACAGCGCTCGCGCAAGGAAAAGCAGACGCAGCTGTTCATCGAGACGCCCTACCGCAACGCGGCGATGCTGGATGCGCTGGTGAGCAACTGCCAGCCGGGAACGCTGGTGTGCGTGGCGACCGACCTGTCGCTGCCGAGCGAAACCGTGCGGACGCTGACGGCGGCCAAATGGAAGACGGCGCTGGCGGGCGGCAAGGGGCCGGATTTTCACAAGAAGCCGACGGTGTTCTTGCTGCTGGGGCAGTAGGCGCGCCAGCGAAATGGGGTTCCCGCCTGCGCGGGAACGACGTTCTGGACTTTAGTGGACTTCGTACGCGAGGCCCTGCACCCAGTCGAAGGCCGCCAGCTCGATATCGCGCACCTCCTTGGCGCTCAGCCCCAGCTTCCTGATCAGTGAAGCGAAGGCCCGGCCGCATTCGGCGTTCTCCAGCATCTCCACCACTTTCAGCATGGTGCCGAACTCGCCTTCGCGGTGCAGCAGTGCGGCGCGCACCTCGTCCGCGACCTCCACCCGGTTGAGAATGTCTTCCATGGGCACCGCGAACAGGGCGTCGGCCAGCGACATGATGCCGACCGTGAATGCGCGGTCGGCGCTGTCGGCGTCGATCGGCCACAGGCGGCGCGTCATCAGCTCGAGCAGCTTGCCGCGCGTGGTCGCCATCTGCAGCAGCGGCGAATTGAGCTCGACCCGGCCGCCCGGCGAGGCGTACAGCAGGATCTGCAGCCAGCGCTGCAGCTGCGCCCGCCCCAGCCCCGTGAGCGCGTTCGACACCGACTCGATCCGGTGGCCCGGCCCGGCGGCCCGGCTGTTCACCAGCCGCAGCAGATTCAGGCTGATCAGCGCGTCGCGCTTGACCGCCGTTTCGATCGCGCGGTCGTCCGCCTTCGAGTTGATCAGGTCCAGCAGGTGCAGCACCACCAGCTCGGAGGGCGCGATGGCCTTGCCCGACAGAATGGCCGGACGCGCGAAGTAATAGCCCTGGAAATAGTCGAAGCCCAGTTCCAGGCAGCGATGGAATTCCTCCAGCGTCTCGACTTTTTCAGCGAGCAATTTCTTGGTCGAACCCTTGAACGCGGCGGTGACATCGGCCAGGCGCTCCGGGGCGATGCCCTGCAGGTCGATCTTGACCACGTCCACCAGGTCGACCAGTTGCTGGACGTCGGCCGAGCAGGCCACCACATCGTCCAGCGCGAACTTGAAACCGAGCTGCTTGAGCTCGGCGACGCGGGCGCGCAACTGTTCGGTCGGCTTGACGGTTTCGAGGATTTCGAGGATAACTTTATGGGGTGGCAGGAAGCGCACGAAGTCGCTCATCAGCACGTCTTCGTCGGCATTCACGAAGGCAAGCTGGTCGCCGACCACCTGTTCCATGCCCAGCTGCGAGGCGTGCGAGATCACGGCCGCGGTGGCGGCCGCGCCGGTGGTCATCTGCGCGTCGTCATGCTCGCCCGCGGCGCGAAACAGCAGTTCGAATGCCACCAGGTGCTGATCGCGGCCGAGGATGGGTTGGCGCGCAAGGAAAAATTCGTCGGCGGGCAGCGACTTCGCTACCGCGGCTTCGGCATGCATTATCTAAGGCTCCGGGAAACATTGCGACGCCGGAAGGTCGCGCGGACCGAACCTTAGCTCGGCTCCAACAGCGAATATACTACAAAAATCACCAACCTTAGCATTTCGACATCGAAACGAATGCCCTAGCCGCGGCGACCGTTGCGCGGATTACGCACCGGCGGGCGATCCGATCCGTCGCGGCCAGCGCCCTGCGGCCCCGAACGGGGCTTGGCGCTACGTTCCTGCGCAGCGGCAGGGCGGCGCGGCTGGCCTTCGCGGCCGCCTTCCGCCGTGCCGCGCTCTTCGCCGAACTTCTGGCCCGGCAGGCGCAGGCTGCCCCCGCCCGACAGCGGGCTGGCGCGGCGCGCGTTGCCGACCGGCTGGCGCGGCTGGGCGCCGGTGCGCGACACGGCGGCGCCCGTCACCTGGGTGCCCTTTTCGATGGTAAAGGTCGCCGCCGCATCCCGGCCCAGCACGCGCACCAGGTAAGGCATCACCTGGCGCAGCATCGGTTCCAGCGTGTACGGCGGATTCAGCAGGAACATGCCGCTGGTGTGCAGGCCTACGCCATCCGGCGTCGGGGTCGACACGGTCAGCGTGACGTTGAGCCATTCCTTGGCCGGCAGGCGCTTGAGCTTGTCGGCGAACTGGCGCGATTCCATGCGCTGCAGCACCGGATACCACACCGCATACGTGCCCGAGGGGAAACGGCCGAGCGCCTCGTCCAGCGCTTCCTTGACGCGGCGGTAGTCGTCCTTGACCTCGTACGGCGGATCGATCAGCACCAGCGCGCGGCGCGACGGCGGCGGCAGCAGCGCCTTCAGGCTCAGGAAGCCGTCGCCGCGCTCGATCATCACGCGGCGGCCGCGGGCGCGCTCGCCCTGCTCCGCCTTGTGCGCTTCCAGCTTGCGGAAATTTTCGGACAGCACCTTGTTATCGGCCGGGTGCAGCTCGAACAGGCGCAGGCGGTCTTCCGCGCGCGTCATCTGCTCGGCGACGTAGGGCGAGCCCGGGTAGTAGCGCAGCTTGCCGCTCGGGTTCATCGCACGCACCACGTCGACGTAATCGGCCAGCGCCGGCGGCAAGTCGCGGCACTCCCACAGCGGCGCGATGCCCGACTCGAACTCGGCGTTCTTGGACGCATAATTGCTGTCGAGCGCGTACACCCCGGCGCCCGAGTGGGTGTCGATATAGGTGTAGGCCGTGTCCTTCTGGTTCATGTACTTGTGCAATTGCACCTGCACGAAGTGCTTGAGGACGTCGGCGTGATTGCCGGCATGGAAGGCGTGGCGATAGCTGAGCATGGTGTTTCCCTTGGCGTAACCACGCATTATCGCGCAGAATGCCCGCCCGCCCCAAACCCGGGCGAAAAAACGCCGCAGGGAGCATCAAGCCCCTGCGGCGAGCACCACGAGCCGAAGCGGACGGTCAGGCGACTTTCTGGTCGAAGAACTGTTCGTCCTCGGTCGAGCCGTGCAGCGCCGTGGTCGAGCTCTGGTTCTGCTGGATGGCCTGGGTGACCGCGTCGAAGTAGCCGGTGCCGACCTCGCGCTGGTGCTTGACGGCGGTAAAGCCCTTGCCGGCGGCGGCGAACTCGGCTTCCTGCATCTCGACGAAGGCCGGCATGCCGGTGCGCGCATAGCCGTGGGCCAGGTTGAACATGCTGTAGTTGAGCGCGTGGAAGCCGGCCAGGGTGATGAACTGGAACTTGTAGCCCATCGCGCCCAGCTCGCGCTGGAACCTGGCGATGGTGGCGTCGTCCAGGTTCTTCTTCCAGTTGAAGGAAGGCGAGCAGTTATAGGCCAGCAGCTTGCCCGGGAATCTGGCGTGGATGGCTTCGGCGAAGGCCCTGGCGTAGGCCAGGTCCGGCTTGCCGGTCTCGCACCAGACCAGGTCGGCATAGGGCGCATAGGCCAGGCCGCGTGAAATCGCCTGCTGCAGGCCCGGACGGGTGCGGTAGAAGCCTTCGACGGTGCGCTCGCCGGTGCAGAACGGACGGTCGTTGTCGTCGACGTCGGAGGTCAGCAGGTCGGCCGCTTCGGCGTCGGTGCGGGCGACCAGCAGTGTCGGCACGCCCATCACGTCGGCCGCCAGCCGGGCGGCGGTCAATTTCTCGACGGCTTCGCGGGTCGGCACCAGCACCTTGCCGCCCATGTGGCCGCACTTCTTCACCGACGCCAATTGGTCCTCGAAGTGGACGCCGGCCGCGCCAGCCTCGATCATGGACTTCATCAGCTCGAAGGCGTTCAGCACGCCGCCGAAGCCGGCCTCGGCATCGGCCACGATGGGCGCAAAGAAATCGAGGTCGTCCTTGCCCTCGGACCACTGGATCTGGTCGGCGCGCTGGAAGGTATTGTTAATGCGCCGCACCACCATCGGCACCGAATTGGCCGGATACAGCGACTGGTCCGGATACATTTCACCGGCCAGGTTGGCGTCCCCCGCCACCTGCCAGCCCGACAGGTAGATGGCCTTCAGGCCCGCCTTCACCTGCTGCATCGCCTGGTTCCCGGTCAGGGCGCCGAGGGCGTTGACGTAGGGCTCGTCGTTCAGCAGCTTCCACAGCTTTTCGGCACCGCGTCGCGCCAGCGTGTGATCGACCTGGACCGAGCCGCGCAGGCGCACCGCATCCGCCGCCGTGTAGGCGCGCTGCACGCCTTTCCAGCGGGGATTGCTTTCCCAATCTTTTTGCAGGGCCAATTGTTGCTGTTCACGAGTTGCCATGATTAATCTCCTGAAGGGATGGTGAGTCGAAAAAAACCGGATCCGTTACTGGAAATGATAGGCCGATTGTGCGCAGCACAATCACTCTTATATAAGACAGCGAATTAAATTTTTATCTTTTAAAAACAGATATTTGCGATCGCTATTCCGGGATGCGGAACGCGGTTTCTTCCAACGGAAGGCGGCGGCCGCGCTTTTTCGCCGCGTTTTTCGCAATGCGCAATCGGTCATTCGCCATCCGAAAAATGCCGGGCTCGTGGCAAATGCCAGGGCTTTCCGTCCAAGGGGAATTGACGTTGAGCAAGAACCCGGCGTTTCTCAAAAATATTAACTATCGGTTTCTCGCGCACGATTGGTTTCCAAATGGAATGCTATTTTGAAAAAAGTTATATTGTCGTCACGCCAATGCTCAGCGGCGAAAATCATTAATAACTTTGCAACCAAAGAGGAACGACATGCGTAAAAAATTACTACAAATGGCCGCGGTCACGGCGCTGCTCGCAGCAGCGTCCGGCGCGGCAAGCGCGGGGGCCGTTACATATCAGGGCGTGACTTTTACCGCCACCCGCACCGCCAACCAGCTGATGCTCCAGATCGACGCGGGCAGCCCCAGCGGCAACTGGTCGACGGCCACGTCGATCGGCGCCCTGCTCGTCGACAGCATCGGCACCCTGGCGGGCGTGTCGTTCACCTCGAATGTGGCCGGCCTGGCAGCCTGGACCTTGAATGGCAACAATATCAACAACAATGGTTGCACCGGCGGAAGTCAGCCGACCTCGCAGGTTTGCATCGGGGGCAATCTGGTCACGCTGGCCAACAATATGCTCCTGACTTACACCTTTGCCGGGACCACTTTCGACCTGAGCTCGCCGGAAGTGAAGCTGAACTTCTATGATTCGACAGGCAAGCGCGTCGGCAGCCAGTTCAATACCGTCCTGACGGCCGACCTGGTGACGCCGAACGAGCCGCCGCCAAGCAATGTGCCGGAACCGGCCTCGCTAGCCCTGCTGGGCGGGGGTGCCCTGATGGCTGCCCTGGCCCGCCGCCGCGCGCGCAAGGGCTGATGGCCGCGGCAGCCGCTTCGTCGTGCGGGACGAAGCGGCGCCGCAATCAGAAGCGCGTTCGCACGCCGAACACGAAGTTACGCCCCGGCAGCGGGGAGATGTCCTTCAGCAGCGACGTGGACATGCGGATGTCTTCGTTCAGCAAGTTCTTTGCTAGCAGGAACCAGGTCACGTCCTGATTGCCGACGTGCTGGGTGTACTCGATGCGGGCGTCGAGCTGGTTGTAAGCCGGCGTCGGCGTATGTTCCGACACGGCAAGGCGTTCCTGGCCGAAGGCGTGCGTCAGCGAGATGCCGCCGCGCCATGCATCGCGTCGATAGCCAATTTCCGTCCCGAAGCGATCGGCCGGCTGCAGCGGCAGGCTGCCGCCACGGTCCAGGTAACCGCGCGAGCTGTCCGCGAACAGGCGCCCCGACCAGCCGGCGCCGGTCTGGTTGTAGGTCAGTTCCGCTTCCCCGCCCTGCACGTGCGCCGGGGCTTGCTGGAACAGGCGCTGGCGGTAGTCGCCGCCCGGATGTCCATCCTCGTCCAGCATCACGCTGGTGACGTTGCCGTAGATGAAATCGCTGACGTTGTTGCGGAACAGGTTGGCGCGCCAGCGCACCAGTCCGCTGGTCTTCTGCATGGTGAGCTCGATATTGCGCGAGCTTTCCTTGGCCAGATCGGGGTCGCCGATGTCGAAGGTCAGCGTGGCATCGTGCGGGCCGCCCGAATACAGCTCGTCGATGGACGGCGCGCGCTGCGCATACGACAGCGTGGCGCCCAGGCTGTAGCCTTCCATGAAGGGCCAGGCCGCGCCGAAGGAACCGGAACCGAGATTGAACTGGCGCTCCTTGTTGCCCACCGGCTGGCGCTTGACCGACTCGTAGCGCAGCCCGGCCGACAGGCGCAGCGGACCGACATTGGCTTCCTCGACCAGGAAGGTCGCGGCCGAGGTCGAATGCGTGACCGGCACCGTGTCCGGACCGCCCGACGCGCTCAGGGCCGAGAAGTTGGTGTTTTCGGTCTGGAAGCCGAAGGTGCCGTGCAGGCCGGCGACCGGCTTGTGCTCCAGCTCGGCGCGGGTTTCCAGCGAACGGTTGGCGAACAGGGTCGCCGGATTGCCCTGCGGATCCAGCTCCGCGTGGTGGTAGTCGGTATAGCCGGCCTTCAGCTTCAGGGTCTCGAAGCCGCTGAAGGGCGCCTTGACCAGGGTGTCGACATCGTAGCGGTCCTGCTTCTGGTCGATGCGCGAGCCTTCCGCGCTCGGGATGCCGTAGTTGTTCGACAGGTGTGCCGCCGACAGGCCGACATGGCCCCAGTCCTCGATCCAGGAGCCGCCCACGCCCAGGCTCTTGCCTTCCACGTCCGAATGCGGCAGCCGGCCGGAGCCGGAACCAGGGTCGCCCAGCACGCGCTGGCCCGGGATCTTGTAATCCTGGGTGTCGCGCCAGTTGCCGTCGGCGTGCAGGGCCAGCTTGCCGACCGAACCGTCGACCGAGCCGGATACGTCCTTGCCATTGTCCACCGTGCTGTAGCGCGATTCGAGTTCGCCGCTCGGCTGCGGCGCCAGTTCGGTCGGGATGCGTTCGTTGACCACGTTCACCAGGCCGCCGATGGCGCCCGAGCCGTACAGCAGGGCCGCCGGGCCGCGCAGGATCTCGATCTGCTTCGCGGTAGCGCCCTCGGAAGCGACCGCGTGGTCGTTCGACAGGCCGGACACATCGGAGGTGGCCATGCCGTTTTCCAGCATCTTCACGCGCGAGCCTTCCATGCCGCGGATGATCGGGCGCGAGGCGGCGGCGCCGAAGGCGGACGCGGACACGCCCAGCTCGTTGGAGAGGGTCTCGCCCAGCGAGCTGCCGACCTTGTCGAGCAGTTCGTCGCCGGACAGTACCTTGGCCGGGTTCAGGATCTGGTCGCTCTCCGAACCCTTGATGGCGGAGCCGGTGACGACCACCTTCTGGATCGTCGTGTCGCCATCGTCGGACGGCGCGGCGAATGCGGGCGCGTTAAACGCAAGCAGGATGGCGCTGGCGAGCAGCGTTCTTTGGTTGTACTTCATTGGATACCTCTAGCAAACTGATAACGAGCGACACCGCCCGGCCGTCATGGCCGCGCAGTGCGGGAACAAGCAGGGTCGTTACCAGGCCGAGGGAGGCGCGCGCGAATCGAAGACGCAATGCGTCAGCAGGCAAAGCGCGGGGATGGCGGGGGCCGGCTGCAGGTTGAACGCCACGTCCACCGGCAGGAACAGCCGCACCACCGTCGGCAGCGCAAACGCCATCTGGGCGCTGGCCGCACATTGCACGCACAGGTCGACCAGGGCGCCCTTGGCAGGCTTGCCCTCGCGCGTATCGGCCTGCGCCGCGATCCTGTCGATACCGCCGCGCTGGAATTCGTTGGTGTGCGTATAGCCGTGCACCATCCCCACCTGCTGCGACAACAGCAGCAGGAGCGACAGCAGGATATGGACGAACGAACGTTGCACAGATATATCAGATAACAGGACGAACCAATTCTAAGCCGTCTCGCCCTTCTCTGCCAGAGATTTCCTTTGGGCACTCAAGACGTATGCATGCCGCAGGACCGGATAGCGTTGCCTGCAACAAATGGTTCTCCACGGCCAGCCACCGGAATGTTAGCAAGCAAACAGAGGCTTCGGGGCGCAGGACTTAGCCTGCATCCAGCGGGCTCATCACGAGCACGCACCGGCTGGCCGTTCGCAGGACGCGAAGGCCGGCCACCAATCAAGGAGGAAACACTGTGAAAATGACACTACGCAAAGCCGCAGTCTCGGCACTGCTGGCCGCCGGCCTTGCCGCTTCGGCATCGGCGAGTGCCGGGACCCTGAGCTATCAGGGCGTCACGTTTACGACTTCGTGGACCGGCAACACCCTTACCCTCGCCATCGACGCCGCCCACCCGAGCGGGGACTGGGCCACCGCCACCACCCTGGGCGCATTGCAGCTCAAGGACGTGGGCAGCTTCGACAGCGTCAGCCTGAGCGCGGCGCCGGGAGCGGCGGTCAACTGGACGCTGTCGCCGGATGAGCTCAATGCCAACGGCTGCACCGGCGGCGCGCATCCGGGCATGGGCGCCTGCTTCTCCGGCACCCATGTGGCGCTGACCGACAATATGGTGTTCAAGTTCGACTTCACCGGGAGCGGCACCAACTTCACCTCGCCCGACCTGAAGGTCAACTTCTTCAACGGCGCGGGCGGCGACAAGGTCGGCAGCCTGCTGTCGATGAACATCCCGGCCGCGCCGGTGCCGGAACCGGGAACCTGGGCCATGCTGGCCGGCGGCCTGTCGGTGCTGGGGGCGTTGGCACGGCGGCGAAAGAAGAGCGCAAAATAAGCACCAAGGTCGTTCCCGCGAAAGCGGGAACCCCATTTTTACGCGGACCACAACAGTTCAGCGAAGTGGTTTGCTCGTGAAATGGGGTTCCCGCGTGCGCGGGAACGACGTTCTAGCCAGTTTATTTGGCCAGCTCGGCCGCCGGCTCCTTCTCGAACGACAGCGCGCCGCCGCGCACGCCGACGCGGATCGTGTCCTTCGGCCCGAAACGCCCGGCCAGGATCTCCTTCGACAGCGGATTCTCGATCTGCTGCTGGATCGCGCGCTTGAGCGGACGGGCGCCGTACACCGGGTCGAAGCCGGCTTCCGCGATCTTCTGCAGCGCGTCTTCGGACACCTCGAGCCGCATTTCCATCTTCTCGAGCCGCCCTTCCAGGCTGTGCAGCTGGATCTTGGCGATCGCGCCGATATTCTTCTCGTCGAGCGCATGGAATACCACGATCTCGTCGATCCGGTTGATGAACTCCGGCCGGAAATGCCCGCGCACCTCGGCCATCACGGCCAGCTTGACCACCGCCGGATCGTCGCTGTCCATCGCCTGGATCTTGTGCGAACCCAGGTTCGAGGTCATCACGATCACCGTGTTCTTGAAGTCCACCGTGCGGCCCTGCCCGTCCGTCATGCGGCCGTCGTCGAGCGCCTGCAGCAGCACGTTGAACACGTCCGGATGCGCCTTCTCGATCTCGTCGAGCAGGATCACGCTGTAGGGCTTGCGGCGCACGGCCTCGGTCAGGTAACCGCCTTCCTCGTAGCCGACATAGCCCGGCGGCGCGCCGATCAGCCGCGCGACCGAATGCTTCTCCATGAATTCGCTCATGTCGATGCGGACCAGCGCATCCTCGGTATCGAACAGGAAGGCGGCCAGCGCCTTGCACAGCTCCGTCTTGCCGACCCCGGTCGGGCCGAGGAACATGAAGGAGCCGTACGGCCGGTTCGGGTCCGACAGGCCGGCGCGCGAACGGCGGATGGCATCGGCCACCGCGACGATCGCCTCGTCCTGGCCGACCACGCGCTCGTGCAGCTTTTCCTCGATGTGCAGCAGCTTGTCGCGCTCGCCCTGCATCATGCGCGCCACCGGGATGCCGGTCGCGCGCGACACCACTTCCGCGATTTCCTCGGCGCCGACCTGGGTGCGCAGCAGCTTGGGATGCGCGGACTCGGTACGGTTGGTGGTCTCTTCGGCTTCCTTCAGCTGGCGCTCCAGTTCCGGCAGGCGGCCGTACTGGAGCTCCGAGACCTGCTGCCAGTTGCTCTGGCGCTTGGCCTCGTCCATCTGCAGGCGGATGCGCTCGATCTCTTCCTTGATGTGCGTGGTGCCCTGCACCAGCGCCTTCTCCGACTTGAGCACCTCGTCGTAGTCGTTGTACTCGCGCTCCAGGCGCGCGATCTCCTCGTCCAGCAGCTCGAGCCGGCGCACGGAAGCCTCGTCGGTTTCCTTCTTGACGGCTTCGCGCTCGATCTTCAGCTGGATCAGGCGGCGGTCGAGTTTATCCATCACCTCCGGCTTGGAGTCGATCTCGATCTTGATCTTCGACGCCGCCTCGTCGATCAGGTCGATCGCCTTGTCGGGCAGGAAGCGGTCGGTGATGTAGCGGTGCGACAGCTCGGCCGCGGCGATGATGGCCGGGTCGGTGATCTCGACCTTGTGGTGCAGCTCGTACTTCTCCTGCAGGCCGCGCAGGATGGCGATGGTCGCCTCCACGCTCGGCTCGTCCACGATGATCTTCTGGAAGCGGCGCTCCAGCGCGGCGTCCTTCTCGATGTACTTGCGGTACTCGTCGAGCGTGGTCGCGCCGATGCAGTGCAGCTCGCCGCGCGCCAGCGCCGGCTTGAGCATATTCCCCGCATCCATCGCGCCTTCGGCCTTGCCGGCGCCGACCATGGTGTGGATCTCGTCGATGAAGACGATGGTCATGCCCTCGTCCTGGGCCAGCTCCTTGAGCACGGACTTGAGGCGTTCCTCGAACTCGCCGCGGTACTTGGCGCCGGCCAGCAGGGCCGCCAGGTCGAGCGAGAGCACGCGCTTGCCCTTGAGCGAATCGGGCACCTCGCCGTTGACGATGCGCTGCGCCAGGCCTTCGACGATGGCGGTCTTGCCGACGCCCGGTTCGCCGATCAGGACCGGATTGTTCTTGGTACGGCGCTGCAGCACCTGGATCGCGCGGCGGATCTCGTCGTCGCGGCCGATCACGGGATCGAGCTTGCCGATGCGGGCGCGCTCGGTCAGGTCCAGCGTGTATTTCTTCAGCGCCTCGCGGTTGCCTTCCGCCTCGGCCGAGTTGACCGATTCGCCGCCGCGCACGGCCGAAATGGCCGACTCCAGCGCCTTGCGGCCGAGGCCAGCCTCGCGCGCGACGCGGCCGGCGTCCGACTTGTCCTCGGTGAGCGCGAGCAGCACCATCTCGGACGACAGGAACTGGTCGCCGCGTTTCTGGGCCTCGCGGTCGGCCAGGTTCAGCAGCGACATCAGCTCGCGCCCGACCTGGATCTCGCCGCCGGTGCCGGACACCTTGGGCAGCCGTTCCAGTGCGCCGCGCAGATTGTTGGTGAGCGCGCCGACGTTGACGCCGGCCCGCTGCAGCAGCGAACGGGCGGCGCCATCGTCCTGGTTCAGCAGGGCGACCAGCAGGTGGGCCGGTTCGATATAGGGATTGTCGTTGCCGACCGCCAGCGACTGCGCATCCGCCAGCGCCTCTTGCAGCTTGGTCGTCAGTTTGTCTTGCCGCATGGTATTGCTCCTGAATGAGTGTTCTTTAACTTCAGGATATTTGGGGGGCTGGACGGCGTTTTCAAGACGGCATTACATAACCGATCAGTTATGTGTTAGCCGCCGAACCGTCACCCCGGCGAAGGCCGGGGCCCATGCTGAGCTGGCGGCCCTGCGGCGTTGAGATTCGACGACTCGAGCGGTCTATGGGTCCCCGCCTGCGCGGGGACGACGGCAGGTATTCTAGTGGGCGGCGACGGCCCGGTAGCTGGCGAAACCGGCGATGCAAAAGGCGATCGACCCCACCAGGTGCAAGCCCGCATGCGCCAGCGCCCAGCCGTACTGGCCGCGCTGCAGCAGCAGCATCGATTCGCCCGAAAAGGTCGAGAAGGTGGTCAGCCCGCCGAGGAAGCCGGTCACCGCGAACAGCCGCCACTCCGGCGGCAAGCCGCTATTGGCCGAGAAGAAGCCAAGCGCCACCCCGATCAGGTAGCCGCCGACCAGGTTGGCCGCCAGCGTCCCGCCCTGCACATGCGCGTGCACGTCCGACAGCCACACCGACAGGCCCCAGCGCAGCCAGGCGCCGATCGCCGCGCCCATACCCACTGCCAGCCAGCTCAATGGGCCACCCATTTCGCCTTGGCGCTGTCGTCCGAGATGCGCGCATCCACCCAGCGCGCGCCTTCCGGCGTGTCTTCCTTCTTCCAGAATGGGGCGTCGGTCTTGAGGTAATCGATGATGAATTCGCAGGCGTCGAAGGCTTCGCCGCGGTGCGCGCAGGCCACCGCCACCAGCACGATCTGGTCGCGCGGCTTGAGCGGGCCGACCCGGTGGATGACCACGGCGCCCATCAGCGGCCAGCGCGATCCGGCCTGCCCGACGATGTCCTGCAGCGCGCGCTCGGTCATGCCGGGATAGTGTTCCAGCTCCATGCCGGAGACCGGCGCGCCCTCGTTCATGTCGCGCACGGTGCCGACGAAGCTCACCACCGCGCCGATGCGCGCGTCGCCCGCGCGCAGGCGCGCGAGTTCGTGACCGAGGTCGAAATCCCCGGCCTGCACCCTCACTTCGATCATCTACCCTCCTTGGCCAGCCGCATGAGCAAATGCTCGATGCGCGATGCGGTCCGCGCGTCGGTCAGCGCCGGCAACGCGCACAGCTGGCGCAATTCGGTGGCCGTGGTGGTGGCCGGCCGGTGGCCAGACTTGAGCGAGGACTGCAGCACTTCCACCTGCAGCTTGAGCCGCTCGCGCGCGAACTCCGGTCCGCTGTCGACGCCGGCAATGATCTCAAGACGAAGCAAATCTTGCAACAGGCGCGCCCGGTTCAGCTCCAGCAGCCGTCCATACGCCTCGCTCTGCGGCGGCGAGGTGGCGGCCAGCGCGGCGCCGAAACGTTCGCGCAGCACCTGCTCGTAGTCGGCGGCGACCGGCGGCAGCGATTCCCATGGCGCCTGCCAGTCGGTGGCGGCGGCATCGATGGCCGGATCGGCGATGGCCGCTTCCAGCTCGTGCACCAGGCGCAGGCGGTCGCGCAGCGCGCTGGCCTGGGCCATGCCGGCGGCGCGGCGCGCAGTGTCGGCATTGTGCTGCACCCGGGCGACCGCGTCATGGTAGCGTTTTTCCAGCCGCGCTTCGTGCGCGCGCGGGACCGGGCCCGCGGCATGCCATTCGGCGGCGGCTTCGCGCAGCAGCTTGCCGGCGTTGGCCGTGGTGGCTTCCGCGGCGGCCGCTTCGAGACGGGCGCAGATGGCTTCTTTCAGCGATTCGTGGACGCGGCGCTCGGCGTCGAGCGCATGCGCGGTCTCCTTGCGGCTGTTGAACAGGGCGTCGCAGGCGGCGCGGAAGCGCTGCCACAGGGCCTGCTCGTCCTTGCGTTCGAGCGGCAGCGCGCGTGCGTGTTCCTGCCAGCGGTGCTGGATCTCGCGCAGCGCATCGACCACGTGGCGGTTGTGCGGATCGAGCGCGTTGACTTCGTCGATCAGCGCTTCGCGGCGCGCCATCTCGGACCGGCGCTGCTCGCCGAGCGGGCCCTGCAGGGTATTGAGCACCTCGCCGAAATCGTGGTCGAGCCGTTTCTTTTCCTTGCGGTCGATGGCGCCCAGGTGGCTCCACGCGGTGCGCAGCCGCTGCACGGTGCCGGCCACGTGGCGCCAGTCGGCGGCGCCGGATTCCAGCCTGCCGATCTCGGCGCGCGCTTCCTCCAGCAGGGCCTGGCCGCGCGCGGCGTTGGCGTGGCGCTCGTCGGCCTGGTGGCGGAAATGGGCAGCGGCCGGCGCATAGGCCGCCGTGCAGGCGGCGTCGAAGCGCTCCCACAGGCTGCGCGGCGCGGCGCCGGAACTGGCGTCGAGCGCCTTCCAGCGTTCGCGCAGGCTGCCCACCTTCTTGGCCAGGTCGCTCATCGGAAGCTGCTGCGCAGGCAGCGAATCGGCCGCCTTGATGAGTTCTTCGCGCGAGACGTTGCCGCCCCAGCGCGCCCAGTCGGACAGGCGCTTGAGTTCGGCGCGCACGTGCGCCAGCCGGTCGGCCTGCGGCTGCGTCAGTCGCATGCCCTTGTCGCGGCTGTCGCGCAGCTGCTTGTCCAGTTCCGCGGCGGTGCCGAGCGAACCGGCCAGCAGCGCCGCCTCCAGCGCATCGAGCGCGTCGAGGAAGTGCTGGTCGGCGCCCTTCGGCTGGCGCGGCGCGGCGGCCGGCCTGGCCTGGGTCTCCCTCGGTTTGCGTTCCGGCTGCGGCAAGGCGGCAAGCAGCGCATCGAAGCGCTGATGCTGCTCGTCCGCATGCGGACCGGGCGGCGCGGCCGCCAGCTTGCTCCATGCCTTGCGCAGGGCGTCGGCATCGAGCGCATCGGGCGCGGCGGCCGACCATTCCTGCAGCTGGGCGTCGCGCGCAGCCAGCGCGGACTGGCCTTGCTCGAGCGTCGACAGGCCGGTCGCGATGCGCGTGTATTCATTGCCGAATTCCGCGACCAGCGCGCGCGGCAGCGAGCGATGTTCGGGCGCGGCCAGCGCCGCATCCTGGTCATGCACCAGCTGCGCGAGGCGGCCGCGCAGCTCGTCGGCAGGCATGCCGCTGGCTTCCAGCGCGCGCAAGGCCGCCAGCCGGTCGCGCATCGCGCGCTGCAGCGCGACCTGCGCTTCCAGGCGCTGGCCCAGCCGCACCCGGATCGCATCGAATTCGCCAGCCAGCTCGGGCGCGGCGATCACCGACCAGTTGCGATCGAGCTCGGCGACGTGGTTGGGCGTCAGCAGCCCGTCCTTGAGCAGCGCGCCGGCCTGCTCGATGGCGGCGCGGGCGCGGCGCTGTTCGGATTCGTGGTGGCGGATGGCTTCCAGCCGGGCCTGCATCAGCTTGGCCACGCGGCGGTCGGTATTGCGCATCGCGGTGCGCACGCGTTCGAGCTGCGCCGGCGTATGGACGAACTCGGCGGCGGCGAGCCGCAGTTCGGAAAATTCGCACTGGAGGATGAATTCGACGGCGGCCGACTCGTCGCCATTGACCTGCCGCAGCTTGTCCGCCTGCAGCGCACGCTGCGCATTGGCGGGGGCGGCAGTTTGCTGCTCGGCCTGCCCGACCGGCGCGGCGGCTGCGTCGCCGGGCTTGTTCTCGCCCGGACGCTTAAACAGAAACTCGAACATGGTGAAGTCGCACTTCCAAAGCCCCATCATAACAAAGAACGATGCGGGGCCCTGGCAGGCAAATCAGCCGCGCGCGGCCGGGATCTTGCTAATGCGCGTAACTGAGCGGCGGACCCTGGCGCTGGGCCCGCTCCGGCCTGGGCAGGAAGCCGCGCCCGCCGCGCGGCGGACGTTCGCCGCCGCGGCTTTCCTGCTGATACGCATCGTGGGCCAGCATCTGGTTGGCGATGGCAAACCAATCCTCATTGGAAATTACGCTGCCGGCCACCGGGAACAATTCGCGCTCCTCGCGCTCAAGGCGTTCGAGCAAGGCGGCGCAGAACAGGTCGAGCGCGCCGCAAAACTGCGCCACCTGTTCCGGCGCGGACACATCGGCCGTGCGCAGCGCGGCGGACATCGCATCGGCCGCGGCCTGGCTGAGCGCATCGAGTTCGTCGAGCAGACGGTCGGCGCCGTCGCCGGCACGCCGCACGGCGGGGATCAGGAATTTGTCGAGCTTGCGCCAATGACAGCTGTCGTACAGGCTCCGGACGGTGTCGCAGCTCACGTCGACTTGCATCTGCGACAGCGTATTTTGCTCACGGAAACTGTTCCGCAGCAATTTCTGGAGGGCTTGCAGGCTGGTACGGACACTCGTTTGTTCGACCGACAGTGCCACCAGCGTGTACGTCGCAGTTAACATCGTGTCTCCTCTCAGAAGCTTTTCGCCAACGCAAGCACCGCCCCGACGTGCGGGGATGCCTGGCTGGGATTGGTTTTGAACAGGCCTAGGAGAATTTTATTTTTGTCATCGGCCTGAGGGAACTAACAGTCTAAAGAGCCCCAAGCTGCTGGCTTTGATGTATCGCAAACAGGGCAGCCAGTGTCGCACAAATTCATGACAACAGTACTACGATTTTTCGCAGCAAATCCACAGCGCAACTACGCTTTCTCTGCGACAAAATCATGGCCGAAGGCGCGCGCCAACCGGGCGCCGAACGCGGACGGATCGGCGGCGCCGACTGCGACGTCCTGGCAGCCGTGCCAGCGCGCGCAGCGCATGACGGCGCCCGCGATGTCGGCCGTGAAGCGCTCGCTGGTACGCACGCCGGGCTCCAGCATCACCGACTTGAGTTCGAACACGCCCTCGCGCCGGTGGGCCTTGGCATCGATGCGGCCGACCAGCCCGCCGCGGCGCAGCAGCGGCAGCGTGAAGTAGCCGTAGCGCCGCTTCCCGGCCGGCGTGTAGCACTCCAGGCGGTAATCGAAACCGAAGAGGTCGAGCGCGCGCCGGCGGTCCCACACGATCGGATCGAAAGGCGACAGCAGCGTGGTCAGCGTCGGCGCCAGTTCGCCGCGCTCCGCCTGCCGCGCCGCCTCTTCGAGTTCGGGATGGAGGTAGACCGGATCGGCCCAGCCTTCGACCCGGGCGCGCAGCAGCTCGCCCCGTTGCGCCATCCGCGCCGGGTCGGGATGCGGGCGTTTGGTGCGGTGGTAATCGGGAATCCACGCCGCGCGCGCCAGTCCCAGCCTGCGCACGGTGCGCAGCACGAACTGGCGGCGCACCTCGTCCAGCGCCGGCATCTGCCTGTCGTCCCACGCGGGATGCACGCGCTCGGCCAGGTCGTAGATGCGCTGGAAGTTGTGGAGCCGCGCGATCATCAGCGCACCCGCCGTGAACAGCACTTCGAGCGAACGCTTTTCCGGCTTCCACGTCCACCAGCCGCCGCCCTGCCCGTCGCTGCGTTCGAAGTCGGACGAGCGCGCCGGACCGTGCGTGCGGATGTGGTCCAGCACGCGCCTGACGTCGGCGGCGCGCTCGCGCATCCAGGTCTCCGAATACTTCCAGCCCATGGCCGCCGGATCGAGCATGCGGTGGCGATACAGGCCGTAGTCTTCGATCGGCAGGAAGCAGGCTTCGTGCGCCCAATACTCGAACAGGCTGCCCTCGGCCAGGTGCTGGTCCAGCCACTCCGGCTGGTAGTCGCCCAGGCGGCTCCACAGCACCAGGTAGGGGCTGCGGGCGACCACCTGGATGGTGTCGATCTGCAGCATGCCCATGTGGCGGATCGCGTCCAGCACGTCGGCCTTGGTGGCCTTGCGCCGCGGCGGCCGCAGCATGCGCTGGGCGTGGAGGTGGAGTGCGCGCGCGGCGCCTTGGGACAGGGTCAGTTCGCTCATGCCAGCATTCTAATGACGTTCCATCAAGCTTCGGCGATTTTTCTCGGCGGATGACGAACGGCTGAGCTATAGTAGCGCCGCTTACATCGAGCCCGATCCACCATGCGCCTGCTGCACACCTCCGACTGGCATCTCGGCCAGACCCTGCACAACTACGACCGCGGCTGGGAGCACCAGTGCTTCCTCGACTGGCTGGTCGACACCATCGTCGCCGAGCAGGCCGACGTGCTGCTGGTCGCCGGCGACGTTTTCGACAACGCCAATCCGTCGGCGCAATCGCAGCGCCAGCTCTACCAGTTCCTGCAGCGGGCCCGCGAACGCGCGCCGCAGCTGCAAGTTGTCGTCATCGCCGGCAACCACGATTCGCCGGGCCGGCTGGAAGCGCCGTCTCCGCTGCTGGAAGTGCATGGCGCGACCGTGGTCGGCAACGTGGTGCGCGGCGCGGACGGCGAGATCGACGCCGCTCGCATGCTGGTCCCGCTCGCCGGCCGCGATGGCGCGGTCAAGGCCTGGTGCATGGCGGTCCCCTTCCTGCGTCCGGGCGACGTGCCGCGCGTCGAGGGCGACGGCGATCCCTATTTGCATGGCATCGCGGCCCTGTACCGGCAGGTGTTCGAGCAGGCGCGCCAACGCTGCGCCGAAGGACAGGCGATCGTCGCGATGGGACACTGCCATATGGTCGACGGCCAGTCATCGCAGGATTCGGAGCGCCGCATCGTCATCGGCGGCACCGACGCGCTGCCGGCATCGATGTTCGACCCCTCGCTGGCCTACGCGGCCCTGGGC
>JAEWEK010000359.1 GCA_023389425.1 Pseudomonadota bacterium
GAGGAAGACCGGGCACGCCGGCGCGACGTGCCTGCCGACGACATCGCCAGCAGCAAGCGCCAGATCGACAGCCACAACCAGCAGCGTAACGATGAGGTCGAACGCGTCGACGAAGCGATTCTTGCCGAGCTTGCGCACGTTCGCCTGCGCGGCGGCGCCCGGCTGTCCAGCGAAACGGCCGGCGCCATGATCGACCGCTTGTCGATCCTCGCCCTGAAGATCCACCACATGCGCCTGCAATCGCGGCGTGCGCAGGCCGGGCAGGCACACGTGCATCTGTGCGGCGCCCGGCTGGAGCGGTTGGAGGCGCAGCGCAGCGATCTGGCGGGTTGCCTTGACCGGCTGTTGCGGGAGGCCCGCGCGGGCGAGACCTATTTCAAGGTCTATCGGCAGTTCAAGATGTACGACGATGCCTCGCTGAATCCTTATCTCCATGGACATGATGGAGCAGGCGCAGCCGACAAGGCCGGCGCCGGGGCCGCAGGCGGAGAGGCGTCGCCGTGAGCGCCTTCCCCATCGACGTGCTGGTGCCGCCTTGCGATCGCGCTGCGGCGCTGGCGATCACGCTGACGGCGCCCGGCGCCCAGACTGCCGGGCCGCTGCGCTTCGTCCTTTCCCTGTCGGGGAGGTGAAGCGCTGGCCCTTTCGGCTTTGACTGTACATCGCTTTTGCGATCCTGCCGCTCGCTACGCTTTCCACCGTGGCAAGCTGCGCGCCGGGCAACTGCGCCGACAGCTCACCAGTACGGCCACATCCCGGCGGCGCGTTGATGGTCCGGTTCTATGTCGGACAGCAGCGCACGGGCGTGTTCCAGCACAACGGCGGTGCGTTCGGCGTCCGGATCCCAGATGCAGCGGTGGCTGTGCCGGTCCAGCGGCGACCAGCGAGCGATATCCGCCTTGCTGAAAACGACCACGCTCTTGAGCTTCAAGCCCGCAGCGATATGGGATACACCGGTGTCATTGCACACCAGCAGGCGCGCACGCCGCATCAGGCAGGCCATGGCGCCTGTCGAAATCGGCGCGGCGGCATTGATCGCCGGCGCCCGCATGTGCGAGGCGACCTGCGCGGTCAGCGCCAGCTCGTTGGCGGAGCCGGTGAGGACGATGTCGAGCCCGAACTCCGCCGCCAGTTGGTCCGCCACTGCGGCGAAGCGCTGCGGCGGCCAGCACTTGTCACGGTGGCGCGCCCCCGGATGGATGCAGATGTAGCCACCCGGCGCCAGGCTGGCGGCGACGCCGCTGTCGGCAAGTTCCTGCTCGTCGGCTGGCGTGAGCGGGAATTCGAGGTAGTCGCCCATGCGCCCGGCGCCGAGCAAGGCCAGGATCTCGAGCAGGCGTTCCGGCTCGGCGCCGGATTCCGGGTAGGGAAGCAGGGTGGTGCTGTCGGTGTACACGGGCGCGCCGCGGGTGCAACCGGCCATCGCCTGTGCGCCGAAGCCGGACACGATTTCGTTACCGATGTCGCCGCTGCCGTGCAACTGGATCGCGAGCGACAGCTTGCGGCTGCACAGGTCCGCATAGAAGCCGGGCAGGGCGGCGTGCCGCACTTGCTGTTCGGGCAGCAGCGGGTGGCCGGGGAAGGCGATGAACTCGTCGATGTAGCGATGGAAGCGGCGCGCGAACTGGCTGGCCCAGGGCAGCCCGACCAGGATCACATGCGCTTCCGGCGCCGCGCAGCGCAGCGCGCGCAGGGCCGGCACCGCGCACAGCATGTCGCCCAGCTGCAGGGCGCGGAAGACCGCGATGGAGCGGGCATCGATCCGGTGCAGCAGGGGGCGACGGTTCACGGTGTCCTCCATCAGAATGTCCCGCGATAAATGGCACAGCCAGCGCAGACCTCGGGCGGCACGGCGGACGAGAGCCGGGCGCGGAATCGCAGATAGGCCTCACCGCTCCTGACTGTGCGGGCGCCATCGGCGAACATATTGCCCGGTTGCGCGCGGCATCGGGGGGCAGGCCGGCATCGTTCATGTCGATGTCCATGCGGCTCAGGCGCGCAGCAGCCGGTCAAGCACGTTGCGCGTGATGCGGTCGACGATGGGATCGTGCGCACCATCGAGCACGTGCGCCCAGTCGGTCGTGCCGGCCGAGAACACGGTGCCGCCGCCGCGCGTGAACACGCCCATCGCCGCATTGTGGATGCCTTCACCCGCCCCGTGGCGCGCACGCGGCGGCAGCTCCTGCCAGCGCGCATCCAGCGGACAGGCCGCCAGCAGTTGGTAAGCGTCCGGCGTGCCCTCCTCGTCGCGCCACACCGACAGCGTGGCGTCATCGGCAGCGAAGGCGTCGAGCGGCACGCCATCGCATCCGTAACCTGCCAGCGGCGGCCAGCTGTCCCGCCCGATCGGTTCGCCACGCACGAGTCCCGTCTTGTCGAATGCCCAGTGCGACGGCTGCAATACGATGTAGCCGTGTGTGTCGCGCGGACCGTCCCACCAGCCGCCACCGTGGCGGTAGCTGCATCCGGACAGCGCATCTTCGGGGCGCGCGGCACCGCGTCGAGTCCACCAGGCATCGAGCGCGCCATGGGGGCCGCCTTGATGGCAGACCATGGCCTTGCCGCTGTCGACGAGGTGCACCCGCCACCAGCACACATGGGCTGCGAACAGGGCGACGTTGCCGCCGCGTTCGGTGAAATCCTCGACGGCATCGCGTGCGGACTCGGTCCAGTATTCGTCATGCCCGGCCGAGACCAGCAGCCGGTAACGCCATAACAGTTCGGGATCGGCGTCGATATCCAGGTCGGTGCAGCAGTCCGGTGCGTAGCCATTGCGGGTGAGCCAGCGCAGGAAGCGCGCGTCCCAGTGCGCGAAGGTCTGGCGCGGGGACGAGGCATCGTAGTAATCCGCAGCGCCCCAGGTCGCACCGCCGATGCCGCCGCCGGGCCGCCGCAGCGAGACGCGGGCACCGGGCGGGGCGACCGATCGCGGAGGACAGTGGTGGTAACAGCCGCCGCCCGTGCAGTTGTAGGCGTGGTAGGTCGCAAGGGGAATCTTGTACAGCAGCCCGCCTCGGCCCTGGCCGCGCACCACGAACAGGGCGGCGGCCGAATCCATCGCCGGTGCCGCCGGCCGGCCGCCGGGTTCTTCAAGATGGGCGACGTACACGCCGGACGGCCAGTCCGCAGGCACATCGAAGGCATACGCGGGCCAGTCCCAGTCTTCGCCGGCGCCGCGTGGCTGGGCGCGTTCGCCCGGCAGCCAGGCGCTTTGTTCCATCTGCACGAAACCGTCGGCCCAGCGCAGGAAGTTGAGGCGAAAGCGTGTGCTGTCGGTGGCCACGTGCAGCACCAGCCGCTCGCCCGGCAGCACGCTGGCGCGTTGGGGATAGCCGTGAATCATTCCGGCAGGCCGCGCACGTCGCCGTGCCGACCCCGGTGCTGCTTCTGCCGCGTGAGCGCTTCCTTCTGAATCGCCCAGAAGAGGCGCGAGCCGTGCAGCAAACAGGCGCTCGCGTCTTGCGTGCGGTTCAGTCCGAGTACTACCGGGCCTTCGTCCATCATCGTCTCCCAGGTTCGCCGCACCATGCAGTGGTCCAGCCTCCCTTTGAGCAGGATGAGTTCAAATTAGTTCGTCGCGAGAGCGCGGAAAAAAAGGCCAGGCCGGGCCCGGCCACGGGAAGCGGTATCATCGTGGCCTCTCCACCCGATGCCACGACGATGCTGCACACGCCCGCGAGTTTCACCCCACTGATCACCCGGCAGGAGCATGACGACCCGCTGACCTTCCTTTTCCATCAAGGCAAAGTGCTGCTGCGCGAAGCCGATCTGGCCACGCCCGACGAAGCGACACTGGCCGCGCTGGAGCTCGATCCCGCGCGCCTGCAGCCGGTTGGCTTGCTGGATGGCCGCTACGTCCAGGCCGCCTGGCTGGACGGCGATGCGGCGCCGCTGGCCTACTCCTGGCAGACGCTGCGCTCAGCGCTCTGGACGCTGGAGCCTTCGCTGGCGGCTGTCGCCGGCCGTGCCGCGCAAATCGCGGAGTGGGCACGCACTCACCGTTTCTGCGGCGCCTGCGGCGGCGCCACCAGCCAGGCCAGCGGTGAGCGCTGCTTTACCTGCTCCGTGTGCGGCCACATGGCCTATCCGCGTATCTCGCCGGCGATGATGGTGCTGATTCGTAAAGACGATGCCTTCCTGATGGCGATGCACGTGAACTCTCCGTCCAGGCGCTTCACGCCGCTGGCCGGTTTCCTGGAGGCGGGAGAGTCGATCGAGGACGCCGTGCACCGCGAGGTGTTCGAGGAGGTAGGTTTGCAGGTGAGCAACGTGCGCTACTTCGGCAGCCAGGCCTGGCCCTTCCCGCATTCGCTGATGATCGCCTTCACCGCCGACTACGCCGGCGGCGAGATCCGCGTCGACCCCACCGAACTGGCCGAGGCCCGCTGGTTCGGCCCGGACGACGAGTGGCCGGAACGCGTGCCGCACATCTCGATTTCGAGCGTGCTGGTGGACGCGCACCGGCCGCCGGGCCGCTAGACGGCCGGCACGATCGCCGGCTGCAGCTCGGTCGACTCGGCCGGCTTGGCGCCGGTGCCGCGCATCTGCAC
>JAEWEK010000385.1 GCA_023389425.1 Pseudomonadota bacterium
CCCCTCCGCCTCTTCGCGCAGCTGCTGCGCCGCGGCCGAGGCTTCCTCGACCAGGGCCGCGTTCTGCTGCGTGGTCTGGTCCATCTGGGTGACGGCCACGTTCACCTGCTCGATGCCGGAGGTTTGCTCCTGGCTGGCGGCGGTGATCTCGGCCATGATGTCGGTGACGCGGCTGACGCTCTGCACGATCTCGGCCATCGTCGCGCCAGCCTGGTCGACCAGCATGGTGCCGGCCTGTACCTTGTCGACCGAGTCGTCGATCAGGGTCTTGATTTCCTTGGCCGCCGACGCGCTGCGCTGCGCCAGGTTGCGCACCTCGCCCGCCACCACCGCGAAGCCACGGCCCTGCTCGCCCGCGCGCGCCGCTTCCACGGCGGCGTTCAGCGCCAGGATATTGGTCTGGAAGGCGATGCCGTCGATGACGCCGATGATGTCCACGATCTTCTTGGCCGAGGCGTTGATCGCGCCCATGGTGTCCACAACTTCGGACACCACTTCACCGCCCTTGCCAGCCACTTCGGACGCCGACACCGCCAGCACATTGGCCTGGCGCGCGTTCTCCGCGTTCTGCTGCACGGTCGAGATCAGTTCTTCCATCGACGAGGCGGTCTGTTCCAGCGCGGCGGCCTGATGCTCGGTGCGCGAGGACAGGTCCTGGTTGCCGGCCGCGATCTCGCCGGCAGCGGTGGCGATGGTGTCGGTGCCGCCGCGCACCTGGCCGACGATGCGCGCCAGGCCCTGCGTCATTTCCTTCAGCGCCTGCATCAGGCGGCCGGTCTCGTCCTTCGAGCGCACGTCGATCTGCTGCGTCAGGTCGCCCTGCGCCACCGCGTGCGCGACGCGCACCGCTTCTTCCAGCGGCCGCACGATGCCGCGTACCAGCATCAAGCCGACGAAGCCCGCCAGCACCAGCCCGAGCGCCATGCCGCTCAGGCAAATCATGCGCACCAGCTCATAGGTCGCGCGCGAGCGGTCGCGCGAGGCTTCGGCCTGCTTGAGCTGGAGCCTGATGAGGCCGTCGATTTCCGTTTGCACAGGCGCGAACAGCTGCGTGATCTTGCCATGCACCAGCGCGGTCGCTTGCGCCAGCTCGCCGGCGCGCGCCGCGGCCAGCGCCGGCATCACGCCCTGGGTGTCGAACTCGCTGCGCGCCTTGTCGAAGCGCTCGGCCATCTGCTGCTCCTCAGGCACGAGGTCGGTGCGCTTGTACGACTTCCACTGCTCGGCGATGGCCGCCTGGTTGCGCTCCACCTGTTCCAACAAGCCGGGCACATCCTTGGCGTCGGCGCTCAGGGCCTTGGCAATATACAGCTGGTTCAGGTCGAGCTTGCGCGCCACCACGTCCAGGTGGCCGAGGGTCAGCATCTGGTTGCTATAGGTCGCATTCATGTCGTCGTTGGCCCGGCCGAGGCTGAGCAGCCCCACGACCGCGCCGATCACCAGCTCCAGCCCGAGCAGGACGATGACAAAAAGGAGTCGTGTCTTAATGGTGAAATTATTGAACATGAAGGACTCTGCAGGAAATTAATGACGTATGGCAACATTTTACCGCGCAATGCAAGTGCTTTGCGATTTCCGTTGTGCGTTGCACACATGCGTTTCGCGCACAGGATTTCTTGATCTGCCGCATGGACGAGGCGTCAATACCGGCGAACTGCGCTTTGGCGATACAATGCTTTGATTTCTACACTGCAAGCTGACCCATGAACTTTGCCTTGATCGCCAATTTGGCCGTTGCGCTCGCTGTTTGCTGGCTCCTGTTCCACCTGCAGTTCCGTCACGTCTCCTTCACCAAGCGCGTGTTCGCCGGCCTCGGCCTCGGCGTCGCGATGGGCGCGGCCATGCAGGCGCTGTACGGCGCCCATGGCCAGCTGGTCAAGGACACCGTCGCCTACCTGAATATCGCCGGCGAAGGCTATGTCAGCTTGCTTCAGATGATCATCATGCCGCTGATTATGGTCTCGATCATCCAGGCCATCCTCAAGCTGCGCGACGCTTCCTCGCTCGGCAAGATCAGCGCGCTGACCATCGGCGCCCTGATGGTGACCACCGCGATCGCGGCCTGCATCGGCATCCTGATGGCCAAGGTGTTCGGCCTGAGCGCGGCCGGCCTGACCTCGACCGCGGCCGAAGTCGCGCGCGGCCACTACCTCGAAGGCAAGCTGTCGGCGGCGCAGGACATTTCGCTGCCGAACATGATCCTGTCCTTCATCCCGTCCAATCCCTTCCTCGACATGACCGGCGCGCGCCAGACCTCGACCATCGCGGTGGTGCTGTTCTCGGTGTTCATCGGCGTGTCCGCCACCGGCGTGGCAGGCAAGAAGCCGGAGGTGTTCGAGTCCTTCAGCAACTTCGTCCACGTGGCCCACGTGATCGTGATGCGCATGGTGACCCTGGTGCTGCGCCTGACCCCGATCGGCGTGTTCGCGCTGATGAGCAAGGTCGTGGCCAGCTCGAGCGTGCAGGACATCCTCAACCTGATCAGCTTCGTGGTGGCCTCGTACAGCGCGCTGGCGCTGATGCTGTGCGTGCACGCGCTGATCGTCACCGGCATCGGCCTCAATCCGCGCCGCTACTTCAAGAAGATCTTCCCGGTGCTGGCCTTCGCATTCACCTCGCGCACCTCGGCCGGCGCGATCCCGATGAGCGTGCAGACCCAGACCTCGCGCCTGGGCACGCCGGAAGGCATCGCCAACTTCGCCGCCTCCTTCGGTTCGATGATGGGGCAGAACGGCTGCGCCGGCATCTACCCGGCCATGCTCGCGGTGATGATCGCGCCGACCGTCGGCATCGACCCCATGGCGCCCGCCTTTTTGCTGCAGCTGGTGGCGGTGATCACGGTCGGCTCGGTCGGCGTGGCCGGCGTCGGCGGCGGCGCCACCTTTGCCGCGCTGATCGTGCTGTCGTCGATGAACCTGCCGGTGGCGCTGGCCGGCCTGCTGATTTCGATCGAGCCGCTGATCGACATGGGCCGCACCGCCATCAACGTCAGCGGATCGATCGCGGCCGGCACCTTCACCAGCCGCATGCTGGGCGAGACCGACATGGACACCTTCAGCAGCGACGCCGAAGTCAACCTCGACGGCGACGAACAGGTCGCCTGAGCAGCGCCAGCGCGCCCAGGCCGCCCAGCAGCAAGGCGGCGGATGCCGGCTCCGGCACCGCGGGCAGCAGGTCCAGCCTGACCGCGTAGCAACTGCCGCCGCGGCAGGCGGTGCCGGCGATCTGGCCGGCGTCGTTGATGCCGGCGGCATCGGTAATCAGCCATCCCGACGCCGGATCGATCAGCGTGTTCAGGTCCATGAAAGCGCCGTCGTGGAACAGGAAGGCATGGTTGCCGGCGCCGTAGCCGAAGTAGCCGGCGCCCACCACCCATCCCAGGTCATTGATGTCCGTCGCCCCGCTGCTCAGGCCCGGGCCGAAGCTGCCCAACAGCTGGAAGGCGCCGTCCTGCCACAGGAAAGCCTGGGTTGGGTACAGTTCGCCCATATACGCGGGCAGGCCCAGCGCGCCGACCACCTGGTCGTAGGAATTGATTGCCGTCGCATAGCTCCAGGGGCCGCCATGGCCGCCGTCGCCCAGGTCGGCCATCGCCCCGTCGCGGTACAGCATCGGGTTCAAGGGCGTGTTGGGCGGGCCGCCGTCCGGCGGAGCGAGCGCGCCCGCGACATGGCCGGCATCGTTGATGTCGGCCCCGGTACTGCGGAAGCGCCCCATCGAGCCGAGGTCGGTGAAGACGCCGCCCGCGCTTGTATAAGCATGCATTTCGTAGTCGGTTTCGCCCGGCACCCAGGCGGTTCCGGTGACGGCGCCGGCATGATTGATGCCGCTGGCGCTGACGATGCCGCTGCCCGCCACCGGCACCAGGCTGCCGCCGCTGTAGATCCACGCGCTCGGCATGCCGGTGGTGGCGTATCCCATGCCGACCACCTGGCCGAGATCGTTCAGGCGCGACGCCACGCTGTAGGTGCCGGGCAGCGCGCCGATGCCGGTGAGCGTGCCGCCCGAGAACAGGTAGGCGCGATTGTCGCCGCCGACCGTCATGTTGACCACCATCTGCCCGGAACGATTGATGTCGCTGGCCGCACTGCCTGCCCCGGCAACCGGCGTGACGGCGTAGCGCGCCTGCGCCGGGCACAGCAGCGGCAGGCCCGACAGGACGACCGCCAGCAGGCAAAGGAGTCTGAGTCGCATGGTGCCACCCTCCCGTGATTGAACTCATCCGAAGGCTAAGCCAGCCGCGTGAACGTGAACTGATCCGGATCAGTTGTGTGCCTTCTTGCTTGTCCTGCGCGAAACTCTTCCGTGCGCTGACGCACCCTGGTCTGGCGTTTTCGCCCGTATTTCCGGGCGTTTGTGCCGCATCCGTAACCGCGGGTATCGTGCGCGGAGCGCCTGCCGAATCCGTCTATGATGGGCGCCTTGTCATTCCGCTATGGGTTCAGGCGATGGAGCAAAAGTGGCCACAAGAGATCTGGCTGGTCCGCCACGGACAAAGTTCAGGCAACGTCGCGCGTGACGAAGCCGAGGCCGCCGCCGGCCTGAACATCCAGATCGCCGAACGCGACGTCGACGTGCCCCTGTCCGCGCTGGGCGTGCGCCAGTCGCAGGCGCTGGCGCTGTGGTTCGCCAGCCTGCCGGCGGACGCGCGCCCCAACGTCGTGCTGCACTCGCCTTACCTGCGCGCCAAGCAGACGGCCGACCTGCTGATGGCGGGTCTGGCGCGCGACGCGCTGCGCACCATTCACGTCGACGAGCGCCTGCGCGAAAAAGAGTTCGGCATCCTCGACCGCCTGACCACCCACGGCATCCGCGAGAAATATCCCGAGCTGAGCGAGCAGCGCCAGCACGTGGGCAAGTTCTACTTCCGGCCGCCCGGCGGCGAAAGCTGGTGCGACGTCATCCTGCGCCTGCGCAGCGTGCTGGACACGCTCACCCGCGAATACTGCCGCGAACGCGTCGTCATCGTCGGGCACCAGGTCATCGTCAACTGCTTCCGCTACCTGTTCGAGCGGCTCGACGAGGCCGCCATTCTCGCGGCCGACCGCGCAGGCGACGTGCCCAACTGCTCGGTCACCTCCTACAGCTTCGATCGCACGCTGGGCAGGCACGGCAAGCTTGCGCTGCGCCTGCTCAACTTCGTCGCGCCGCTGGAAGACACCGGCACCCCGGTCACCGTCGGCAAGGACGTCCCCGCCGCCGCCAAACCGTAAGCGATCATGAGCGCCTCACCCGACACCGGCACCGCTGCTGCCGTGCATGCACTGGACGACGCGCTGCTGCGCGCGTGGCCGCTGCCCATGCCCGCGGCCGACGGCGACAAGGAAGACCGCGGCCACGTGCTGGTGCTGGGCGGCTCGCGCGAAATGCCGGGTGCCGTCATCCTCGCCGCCACCGCCGCGCTGCGCGCCGGCGCCGGCAAGCTCACCATCGCCACCGGGCAAAGCGTGGCGCAGCTGGTCGCGCTGGCCATGCCCGAGGCGCGCGTGCTGGGCCTGGCCGAAACCCCATCCGGCGGCTTCCAGCTGAATGCGGTGGCGCGGCTCGACCCGCTGGCCGACCGCGTCAGCGCCGTGCTGATCGGCCCCGGCATGCAGGACGAGGTCGCCACCGCGGCCCTGGTGCATGCCCTGCTCCCGCGCCTCGGCGACACGCCGACCAGTGTGGTGCTGGATGCCTGCGCGATGGGTGCGCTTCTGCACGGCGCCGAAGGCGACGGCGGCGCACGTTTTGCGCAAATGCCGGTGCTGACGCCGCATGCGGGCGAAATGGCCCACCTCACCGGCGTCTCCAAGGAACAGGTGTGCGCCGATCCGGTCCCGCTCGCGCGGCGGTGCGCCCACCAGTGGAACGCGGTGGTCGCGCTCAAGGGCGCGGTCACCCACATCGCGGCGCCCGGCGGCGACGTCTGGCGCCACGAAGGCGGCAACGTCGGGCTGGCGGTCTCCGGTTCCGGCGACGTCCTGGCCGGCATCATCGCCGGCTGCGCGGCGCGCGGCGCCAACCTGGCCCAGTCCACCTGCTGGGGCGTGGCGCTACACGCCCGCGCGGGCGAACGCCTGGCCGCGCGCTGCGGCACGCTGGGCTACCTGGCGCGGGAACTGTGTGACGAGATTCCCGCGCTGCTCGATCTCATCGCAGGCCGCAAGCGCGGCGCTGTCGCCACCATTCCGGCCCCGCCGGCAGGACGCGCGCCAGGCCAGCACGCCTGACGTCCGGCAAACACCGCCCATGACATGGCGGAACCACGAAAGATGTGCGCGGTTCGACGAACTGGCAGCCGCATCGCCAGTCTAATTTGCACAGTCGAATTCGCGCACAGAACGGGGCCGCGTATGCGTCGGTTCCCTGGGCCGCTTCACCGGGCTGGTGGGGCGGCTGCACTGGCGTCACTGTTTCCGGCGCCTCACCCGGGAACGGCGGCACAAGTTAGACGTGAACGAGG
>JAEWEK010000387.1 GCA_023389425.1 Pseudomonadota bacterium
CATGATGCGGCCTTGTATCTGTCGAAGGTATCGAAGGTGGACATGAAGACCTTGGGCCCTTCAGGCGAGCCGGGTGCTGCTGTACTGGCACGGACGATCGTGAGCGAGGAGCTGGCCGAGCTCAACCCGGGAATGGGCACCTTGCCGCCCGTTGTCCTCTGCGAATACGCGATCGGCGCATCGACTACCTGGCTGCCCTGCAATGCACTCTATACCCCGACAGCGGTCAAGGTCAGCATCTTGATGCCCTTCACCGATATCTTCTTCCAAGACAGTACGTCGTTTCTCGGCTTGGACGGCATTACGATTGTCGCGGATGTTCAGATGCCCTTCGTGGGAACATGAAATGAGAAAGCCACCAACCAGGCCATCCTCGACCCAACGCGGCGTTGCCGCAGTTGAGTTCGCACTTTGCGTCATCATCTTCCTGACGTTTGTCTTCGGCGTGTTCGAGCTGGCGCGCGCCATGTACGTCATCAATACATTGGAGGAAGTGACAAGGCGCGCCGCCAGCTTTGCATCGAACACGAACTTCAGGGATGCAAACGCGATGAGCAATGTCCGTATCGCTTCAATTTTCCGAAGTTCTCCGGGGCTGCTTCCGCTGGCGGATCCAGTCACCGATGCAAATGTCGTGATTGACTACTTGTCCGTGGCCCATAACCCTGATGGATCGCTGACGATGACGCCGATCCCTGGCGGTTCGCTGCCGTCGTGCCCGGCTCGCAACCGCTTGACTTGCTTGAGCAATCCGGGCGACCCGAGCTGTATCCAGTTAGTGCGGGCACGCATATGCGCGACGAGCGACAGTTCGGGCAACTGCGATCCCGTCTCGTATCGGATGCTCGTTCCGTTCGTGAACATTCCTCTCGTCCTGCCAACCGCTCCCACCATCGTTCCTGCCGGCAGCCTGGGTTATAGGATCGGAAACATGCCGTGCCCTTGATTAGCCGAATTTCAGGCTTTTTGCACCGTTTGGCCCCCAATCCTTGCAGTCCATCGCAATCCGTTGCGTGTGCGAAAAGGCAAAGTCTATAGTGCACTCATCGCACAACGAACAACGGAGACTTACATGAAAAAGATCCTGACCACCACCGCCGTCGCCATCACCGTCGCGCTCGCCACCCACGCTGCCCTGGCCGAGGACATTGCCCGCGAGAGCCGCCCGGTCGACGCCAAGGTCACCCGCATCCGCCTCGGCGGCGTGGTCACCCTGAACGTGCACCAGGGCGCGACGCCGGCGCTGGTGATTTCCGGCGGCAAGAGCATGGTGGCGCGCACGGTCACCACCCAGCGCGGCGACACGCTGGAGATCGGCAACGAAAAGGACTCCCACTTCAGCTGGCATAGCGACAGCGACAAGCTGGTGGCCGACCTCACCGTGCCCAACCTGCAGGAATTCTCGGCCAACGGCGTAGGCAACAGCACGATCACCGGCTTCTCCGGCGACAAGGTGCGCATCTCGATGGATGGCGCCGGTTCGCTGACGATGAACAGCAGCTACCGCATGGTCGACGCGGCCCTGGGTGGCGTCGGCGGCGTGACCCTGAACAACAGCGGCAATGCCGAGCGCGTCGACGTGTCGCTGCGCGGCGCCGGCCGCATGACGATTACCGGCGAAGCCAGGATCCTCCACGGCAGCCTGAGCGGCGTCGGCAGCCTGGACGCGACCAATCTGCGCGCCGACTCGGTCGAGCTGCGCATGAGCGGGATGGGCAGCGCCAACGTGTATGCACGCAGCGCGGCCAATATGAGCCTGTCCGGACTGGGCTCGGCGACCGTGTACGGCAACCCGGCGACGCGCAATGCGTCGACCAGCGGGATGGGCAAGATCAGCTACAAGTAACGGCAACATGCCGGGCGCGAACCCCTCTCGCCCGGTGCTGGCCAGGTCAGGGCGTGTTCTTGCGCAGGACCATATCGTCCTTGACCGATTTCACCCCCTTCACATCGCGCGCCAGCTGGACGGCGCGCTCTTCTTCCGCGCGCGAATCGACAAAGCCCGAGAGCTGGACCGTTCCCTTGAAGGTTTCGACCTTAACCTGGGTGGCTTTCACTTGCGGATCGTCCGCGAACACGGCCTTGACCTTGGCGGTGATGACGGTATCGTCGACGTACTCGCCGGTCCCTTCGTGGGTCCTGGTCGGCGCGCAGGCCGTCAGCGCCACCATGACCAGGGCGGCGCAGGCAGTCGTGAATTGCTGTGTTCTCATGGCATCGCTCCCGAAAAGACTCTTAATCTAGCCCTTTTTCGGTGATGATGCGTTTGCGGATTTGCGTGTGCGCGACACTGCGCGCGGGCAAGTTTCAGTCGCCCCGGGCGGAACCGCGCATGTCGGCCAGCAGCCGGGCAGCGCCCGTGGACGGCAGCGGCCGCAGGGCGAAGTCGGCGCGGGCGATGTCGCGGCCGATCACCAGCCGCACATTGGAGCGCCCGCAGTTGCCGACCTCGACCACGGCGGCGTTCTCGAAACGCGCCGCAAGGCGCTCGGCGGCCTGCCGGTAGCCGCCCTGGTATTCGACCCGCGTCTGGCGCACGCCATAGCCGTTCTCGTTCGTCAGCCGTACCACCTTCAGGCTCGGATCACCGATCCGCTGCGACAGCGACCTGGCCATGCCGGTGACGCCATTGCCGTTGCGGATCTCGACGAGTGCCGACACCGGCGCTGCCGGCGGCGCCTGCACCTCAGCGCGCGCCGGCACCATGGCCTGGGCGACCGCCGCGGCCGACGGCGTGCGGCGCAGCTCGAGCAGGCCGTCCTCGCGCGCGACGATTTCGGTGGCGGCCCACTCGTCGCCGGCGCGCGCGTCCGCCTTCACGGCCACTTCCAACGACGGCACCACGCTGCCGCCGACCGCGCTGACATCGGCGCGCATATCGTTCGCACGCAGCGTCGCGGCCTGGCGGAACATGTCCTGCGCGCGCTGGCCCTGTCCCAGCTTCTGCAGGCTCTCGCCCAGGTGGTACCAGGCGCTGTGGCTGAGCGGATCGAGCAGGCAGGCTTTCTCGAGCGCGGTGACGGCGTCCGCATACTGCCCGTCGAGGAAGTAGGCGTAGCCGAGGTTGGCGAACAGGTAGGCGCTGGACGGCCCGGACGCCATCGTCAGCCCGGTGGTGAGCTCGCGCCAGATCGGGATCGCCTGCTCGAATGCGCGCCGCTCGGCGTACAGCGTGGCCATGCCGTTGCGCGCGTCGACGTGGCGTGGCTCGATGGCCAGGGCCGCGCGGTAGGCCTGCAGCGCCGCGCCGTAGTTGTGCGCCAGATATTGGTTGCGGCCGAACTGATACGCGCGGTCGGCACTCTGCGCAAATGGCGGCTGCTCGGGCAGCGCGAAGCGGCCGCTCAGGTTGGCGCAGGCGACGAGCAGAGGCCCGGCGCACAGCACGGCCAGGCGTTGGAAGGGGATCGCGGTTCGCATCGCAGCCTCCGGGACAGGTCAGTTGACGAGGTTGTCGAGGGCCGGGCCGAGCGTGCGCACGATCTGGATCGCGGCGGGGCCCATCAACACCATCAGCAGCGTGGGGAAAATGCAGAAGATCAGCGGGAACAGCAGCTTGAGGCCGATCTTGGCGGCCGTCTCCTCGGCCAGCAGGCGGCGCTTGTTGCGCAGGTTCTCGGAGTGCACGCGCAGCGAATCGCCGATGCTGGTGCCGAAGCGCTCGGACTGGATCAGCATCGCGACCAGCGTGTCGACGTCGTCGACGCCGGTGCGCAGGGCGAAATTGCGCAGCGCCTTTTCGCGCGTGAAGCCGGCGCGCGTCTCCATCAGCACCAGCTGCAGCTCCTGCGCCAGCGTCACGCTCTTGATGTGGATTTCGCCGGCCACCTTGACCAGGGCGCGCTCCAGCGACAGGCCGGCTTCCACGCACACGGTGAGCAGGTCGAGCGCGTCGGGCACGTTCTCGAAGATCTCGCGCTGGCGCCGTTCGGCGATGCGCGCCAGGATCACGTTCGGCAGGTAGTAGCCGAAGGTGGCGGCCAGCAGCAGCGCCAGCAGCAGCTGGCTGCCGCCCAGCGCCGAGCCGGTCAGCGCAAGCACGAAGCCGGTCATGGCCGGCGCCAGCAGCGCCAGCACGGTCTTGGATGCAAAGTACAGCGTGGGCGCGGCCGGGTTGCGCCAGCCGGCGTTCATGAAGCGCATGCGCAGCGCCGATTTTTCCCAGCCTTCTTCCGGGACAGACAGCTTGGTCAGCGGCCGCACCGCCTTGGCCACGCGCTCCAGCCAGCCGCGCTTCTGCAGCGCGGTGTCTTCGTCGGGCACCAGGAATTTGCCGAGCCGCGCGCGCAGCGCCGCCGGCGCGAACAGCATCATGCCGAGCCACGCCAGCGCGCAGACCACGGCAAACACGATCATCAGGAATGACAGCTCAGCGATGTGCATCGCGCCTCCTCAGACTCGGATGTGGATGATCTTGCGCAGCCAGAGCACGCCGAACACGATCATGCCGGCCGCGAGCCACAGCAGCCTGGTTCCGGCGGGATCGGTCCACAGCAGGCTGATGTACCTGGGATTCAGGATGGTCATCATCAGCGCCACCACGAACGGCAGCGAACCAAGGATCCATGCCGACATCCGCCCTTCCGCCGACAGCACCCGCACCTGCCCGGCGAGCTTGAGGCGGCCGCGGATGATCTGGCTGATATTGCCGAGGATTTCGGCCAGGTTGCCGCCCGACTCGCGCTGGATCAGCACCGCGATGATGAGGTAGCGCAGGTCGGTGAGCGGGATGCGGTCGGCCATATTGTGCAGCGCCTCGCTCATCGGCACGCCGTAGTTGATCTCTTCGCGCGCGGTGCGGAATTCGCCCGCCAGCGGCTCGGACAGTTCGGTGCCGACGATCTGCAGCACATTGGTGAAGGAGTGGCCGGCGCGCAGCGCGCGGGCGATGAAGTCGGCCGCTTCCGGCAGCTGCTCCTCGATGCGCACCAGGCGCCGCGTGCGCGCGCGGCGCGCCAGCATCCACGGTCCCGCGCCCAGCAGCAGCGCGAAACCCAGGCGCAGCGGCAGCGGCAAGGGCCAGCGCGCCGACAGTCCCAGGCCGAGCATGAAGCAGAAGGCGCTGGCGACCAGGAAGTGCTCGACCGCATAGCGCGAGCCGGACTGCACCAGCAG
>JAEWEK010000023.1 GCA_023389425.1 Pseudomonadota bacterium
GCCTTCGACACCCACGACCAGACAAGCCCGGAATTCCTGTCGCTCAACCCGAACAACAAGATCCCCGCCATCCTCGATCCCAAGGGCCCGGGCGGCAAGCCGCTGGCCCTGTTCGAATCAGGCGCTATCCTGATCTACCTGGCCGACAAGACCGGCCAGCTGCTGCCTGCCGACCCGGCCGCTCGCTACCACGCGATCCAGTGGCTGATGTTCCAGATGGGCGGCGTCGGACCGATGTTCGGGCAGGTCGGCTTCTTCAACAAGTTCGCCGGCAAGGACTACGAAGACAAGCGCCCGCGCGACCGCTATGTGGCCGAATCGAAGCGCCTGCTGGCGGTGATGGACAAAGTGCTGGCGACGCAGGCGTGGATGGCGGGTGACGAGTACTCGATCGCCGACATCGCGACCTTCCCCTGGGTGCGCAACCTGATCGGCTTCTACGGCGCCGGCGAGCTGGTCGGTTTCGACCACTACCCGAACGTCAAGCGCGCGCTGGACGCTTTCCTGCTGCGGCCGGCGGTCGAACGCGGGCTGCAGATCCCAGGCTAGTCAGGACGAAGGGCCGGCGGCGACATCCCGCAATGCTGCGACACCGCCATGCCCTTCAGGAAAGCGCGCCGCGCGGTGCCGGCCGCGATCGATGCCGCCACTTCCTTCGAATGACGTTCGGCGCCGGTGAGCTTGCGCACCCAGCTGCGAAACGGCACCAGGCCTTCGGCTGTGCGCTGCACCGCCCCCACGGCCTGATCCTCGGCGAGCGTGGAACCCTTGTCCAGCAGCGAGTCCGGCTGGCCGGCGAGCGGATGCACGTCGAGGTCGTTGCCCAGCACTTCGTCCAGGTGCCCGATTTCCAGCGCCAGCGACCAGCAGTCGTGCCTTGCCGGTATCTGGTAGGGATGCTTCTCGGCCTCGATCAGGATCGCCGGGATGTCGGTGCGGATGATGTTCAGGTCGTTCAAGGGTGAACTCGCCGCCGTGCCCATGCGCGACGCGGTCCTCGAGGCGCAGGCGCTGAGCAGGAGCACGACAACAAGAGGCGCGAACTTGGCGATGCGTTGCATTCCGGATGACGGGGCGATCGCGACCGGCACGATTGCTCGGTCGCACAGCCATTCAGTCTACCGGGGCAGCGGTGCCGATGTCTACAGTAAGCGCTTGCCCTTGCCCCTCCTGCATAATTGCTGGCGGTGTGTCGAAATCCGGTCCGAGCATTCGTCCATCAAGAACCGAAGTCCAACAACACCTGGAGACCAGCATGCGCCAGCAACCGTCCACCCCCACCATTACCGCATTTGAAACATCGCCCGACCGTGGCCGCGGCCTGGCCCGCGACATGCGCGTGCGCTGGCATTGGAAGAAGTGGGTCAGCCCTATGATGTGCGGCTGGTGTCGTTCGATGCGATGAAGCAGCCCGCCCACCTGGCGCGCAATCCCTTCGGCCAGATCCCGACCTACGAGGAAGACGGCCTGACCCTGTTCGAATCGGGCGCGATCGTGCTCCACATCGCCGAGCGCCAGCCGGGCCTGTTGCCCGCCGATGCCCATGCCCGGTCGCGCGCGGTGACGTGGATGTTCGCGGCCGTGAGCACCATCGAGCCGCCGATCATCGAGCGTCAGGTGGCCATCCTCGGCGAGGGGAATGAGCCCTGGACCAAGCAGCGCCTACCGATGATCGAGAACCGCATCCGCGCGCGGCTGGGCGAGTTGTCGCGCCACCTTGGGGAAGCCGAATGGCTCGACGGTGGCTTCAGCGCGGGCGACCTGATGATGGTGACGGTGCTGCGGCGCATGCCCGGATCGGGGCTGGTGGAAGAGCATCCGAATCTGGCGGCCTATGTCGCTCGGGGAGAAGCGCGTCCGGCCTACCAGCGGGCATTCGCGGCGCAACTGGCGGTGTTCAACGCGAGCCAGGCGAGCTGATTCGGGACGAAAAAGAAGGCGCTGCCTGCGTTAAGTGTTAACTTGAGCAGGTCGTCCCGGCGCAAGGCCGGGACCAATACTGAGCATATTGGATCGCGGCTGCGGCGAGAGCTGCAAGCACGCACACTCAGCATGGGTTCCGGCCTGCGCCGGAACGACGAATCACTTTCAACACTTAACGCAGACAGCGCAAAAAAGCAGCGACCTGTTGATCGCTGCCGTTTCGCATCCAGCCTCGGCCGCTTTACTTGCAGTCCAGCGCCAAGCTATTGATCTGCAGAGAGCTGACGCCGGAATCGGTGCGCAGAGTCAGCGACGATCCCGTGCCCGCGGGCCAGCTTGCATCGCTCAGGGTCCAGGTCCAGGTATTGTCGCCGGCCACGATGGTATTGCCGAGCACGTTCACGACCAGCGAGTTCTTCCCATGCGGCGAACTGGCGCTGGAGGAGGTGTTGTTATCGACGCTGACCGTGAAGCGTCCCGTGTCGGCCTGGCTGACGGCGCTGGCCGCGTTCAGCTTGAGCGTGCACGCCTTACCGACGATATCGAATGCCCCGGCCGGCGCCGTGGTCGCGGTGGTCGCCGCGTTCGAGGTCGCGCCAATCACGAAGTAGGTGCTCTTGGCCAGGGTGACCGAACCCGGAACGGCGCTCATCTTGGTTCCGAGGTTGACGTACATCGGCAGGGTCGGGTCGGTCACCAGCGGATAGGCCGCGGCCGTGAACAGGGTGGCCGTGGTGGCGGTGGAAAAATCGCTGGCCCAGGTGCCGACGACGGGGCCGCCGCTGCCGGTGTTGCCGCCGCTCGAGCCGGTATCGCTGCCGCCGTCCGTGGAAGGCGTGCCCAGCACCGCGAACTTGCCGATGCGTCCGGCGCCGGTATTGATCTGCACTTGCGCGCGCGCTTCGGCTGCGTCCAGCGGCGCGTAGCTGTAGGGCGGGGTCCAGGCGATGTCCGCCGCCGGCAGCGCGGACTTGGTACAGCCGGCCGCCGTCAGCGCGGCCGTGACGTCGATCGGGCCGCCTTTCCATGCCTTGCCGGCGTCGTCCTTGTCGCTGATGTACTGCGCGCCAAGCACGCGGTAGCCGATGCCGTCCTTGCCGGAAACCAGCTTGCCGCATACCTGCCCGGGTTTGAGTCCGCTGAACTGATGGAAATTGTTTTCCCAGAAAACGGAAGCCTGGTAGCGCACTTCGAGACCGGTGCCCAGGGCCTGGCCGTAGCCGGAACCGCCGCTGGTCCAGCCCTGCATCAGGTTATTGAACGAATGCAGCTGGCCGAAGCGCACCAGCGGCAGGCGGCTGCCGATGCCGCTCCACCACAGGCGGTTGAAGGTCACGTGCAAGCGGCCGGCATCGCTCCAGTCGCGGCCCGAATCACCGTTGCCGACCAGGGTGTTCTTGGCGTGGTCGCCGAAGAAGGAGTTCGAGACGGTCACGTAGTCGGAGCCGCGCACGATGTCCATATTGCCGTCGTGACGGGTATCGGTGGCCAGGCTGTCCGGCGTATCGCCATCGGTGACGGTGACGTGGTCGAGCCAGATGTTCTGGGCACGCGAGATGGTGATGCCGTCCGCGTACGCGTTATCGGCGTCTTCCGGATTCACGTCCCACGGCGTGTCGATTTTCAGGTTGCGCACGATCACGTTCCGGGTCCAGGTCGGATACAGGTCGCCATCATTGCCGGCAGCGATCCAGGCCTTGAAGTCATGTTCCGGATCGCCGGTGGCGCCGGCCAGCACCGCCGTGGTGGTGCCCAGTTCGCCGCCGATCAGCAGCGAGGTGCCGGTGATGCGCGCCGGATTGCCTTTTTCGTCGTTGATGCCGACCAGGGTGGTGTTCGACGGCAGGCTGATCGAGCCGCCCAGTTTCTGGTCCGAATAGCTGGTGTATTCCTTGAAGGTCTGGTTCTTGTCGCTCATGCGCAAGTCGATGTGGCCGACCACGCGGATGATCTTGGGCGCCAGGCCGGCGGCATTGATCGCGGCCACCAGCTGCTGGCCATTGAACACGGTGTAGATGTGGTCGGCAGTCGCGTTGCGGCCGCCGGTCACCACGACTTTCTTGTGGCTGATGGTGGCCGAGGTGCCGCTGCCGCGCACGTAGCTGTGCCAGCCCAGGTCCGGGGCGGGATCGCATTCGAGGCCGCTCAGTTCGCCATTGGTCGGGTCCTGGGTCGCAAACTGCCAGGTCGGCAGTTTCGGCGCCTTCTGGTAGTTGGCCGGATCATGCAGGCCGTTCACCAGCACCGGCGCGGCGTAGTTGCGCACGCCGTAGGCCGCGGTTTGCAAGGGCGTGGTGCTGCCGGTCAGCGTCTGTGCGTCTGGCGCGCTCAGGCTGATGGCGGCGCAGGCGCTCTTCGACACGATGCCGACATCCTCCGTGGCCGGGGTGCCGCCGGTGCCGGTGTCGCCGCCGGTGCTGCCGCCCGCGGGAGGCGGCGTGGTCCCGCCACTCTGGCCGAGATTGCTATCCGGCGGGGTCAGCGGCGCACCGCCGCCGCCGCAAGCGCTGAGGATTCCGGCCGCCAGCATGGCCAGCAAAAGTGCTCTGTGTTTCTCCAAGGTCCCCGACATCTGTTCCTCCAGTAAAAGTGGGACGCCCGATGCCAGATCCGGCAAGCAGGCGGGGGCCTTTTTTTCTCACTGGGAACGCAAGTTGAGGGCTTGCAGAACACGGCGGCGGCCTCTGATATATCAGAATTGAAAAACTAATATATCAGATTGAACTTGCACGGGGGAATTTTAAAACTAACAATGTTGTTTTCGGACGTAGGATCACATGGGCGGGAAGCTGCGCAGCCACTAGCGCGCGGCCGGGACAACGTGTTCCCTGGTGGCACTTGGCTGAAGATGGACTTTAGAGGAATATCGCGACGGAAGACGGGGAGAGCGGTCGCGTTGGAGCGGGTGAAGGGAATCGAACCCTCGTCGTAAGCTTGGGAAGCTTCTGCTCTACCATTGAGCTACACCCGCAGGGGGACTTCGGCATTCTACGCGTCTTTGTGCTCAGCTGACAATTGTTCGGCCCGCAGGGCGCGACGCCGGGGCCAGTGGCCGGGGGCGGTTCACCCATCGGCCGACTGGTCCAGCAGGCTGTGCGCCATCTTCATCCCCTCCACCATCGCGGCGAAAGCGGCCTTCTTGGCCGCGGCATCCGGCACACGCAGCACGTAGGATGGGTGGTAGACCGTCACCACCCAGCGGCCTTCGTGGCGCAGCGCCTGTCCCATATGCTCCTTGAGCGTGACGTGGCTGGTGCCGAGCACCGACTTGAGCGCCGTGGTGCCGAGCGCGACGATCACCTGCGGCCTGACCTGCGCCAGTTCCTTGTCGAGCCAGTATTCGCAAGCCTCGATCTCGCGCTGGGCCGGCGTCTTGTGCAGGCGGCGCTTGCCGCGCGGCTCCCACTTGAAGTGTTTGACGGCATTGGTCACGTAGAGCTTGCCGCGGTCGACGCCGGCCGCTTCGCACACCTTGTCGAGCAATACGCCCGCTGGACCGACGAAGGGATGGCCAGCCAGGTCCTCCTGGTCGCCCGGCTGCTCGCCGACCAGCATGATCTTCGCGCGTTTCGGTCCTTCGCCGCCGACGGCCTGGGTCGCGTGCTGCCACAGCGCGCAGCGGCGGCAGTCTTCCAGCGTCGACGGCTGCTGGCGCTCCGGCTGGGCGTCGTCGGGCGCGATCGGGATGGTGGCGCCTGGCTTGCGCGCCACCGCCTGCGCCTGGCCGCTACGGCGCGCGCCGAGCGCAGCCTGGCTGACCAGCTGCGGCACCAGCGCGCCTTCCGGCAGGCCTTTCCAGAAACGGGCCGGGATGTGGCTGTAGAGCAGAGGCGCATTCACGCGCGCCGGATTGAAGATGCTGCGGTAGTAGGTGAGCCACAGGGCTTCGCCCGTGTCGACGAGGTCGGCCGCGCTGTCGACCAGCGGGCCGCAGTTGTGCAGCGTGGCGCCGTCCCACAGCACGGAAGCGTCGGGCGTGGCGATCATCCAGCTGACCTTGCCCATGCGGCTGACGAAATGCTGCGCCACCTGCGGCAACACGTCATGGCGCGGCTCGAACCAGGCGACGAAGCGCGGCGGGCCGAGCTCCGCCGGACGTTCGCGGAAGCGGATGTAGGCATGCATATCGTGTTCCTCGCGGTGGACGGCCTTGACCATCGCGTGCAGCCGGGCGCCATCCGCGTCGGCCGCCGACTGCACCGCGTGGTCGCCCTGCGCCCAGCGCCAGACGACGCGGTACAGGAAGGCCCAGCGGTCCGGCGCGCGATAGCAGGCGGCGGCCTGCAGCATGTCCATCAGCGAGCGCGGCAACTGCAGGGCTTGCGCCGGGCGCGCGGGCGGCGTCGATGGCTGCAGCGAACCCGGCGGCGGCGATTCCGGCATGCCCCCAGCCTGCGGCGGCAAGGGCGGTTGCGGCAAGGTCGATTCCGGCAAGGGCGCCGGCCCGGTCAAGGGCAAGCCCGCATTATGCGCGGGCGCTCCCGGCGCTGGCGCACTCGAGAACAGGTCGGTATCCGGCGCGGCCCAGTTCACCGCTTCCGGCGGCACGCCCTGCAGCAGCAGTTCGCGCGCCGCCTCGCGCCAGGCGGCGAAGGTGTGGACCGGCGGCGGCTGTACCGCGCCGCCGGACGCGGCGGCGCTCATGCGGCCTGCAGCTCGGGCCACAGGTCCATCTGGCGCGGCGCGTCGGCCAGGTGGCGGCGCAGGAGCTCGGACGGTGCCTCGGCCTGCGGTGGCCGGTAGTCGGCCGTGATCACGAAGGGCGCCAGCTTTTTCAGGCCGCAGCGCAGGCGCGATAAATCTTCCCACCGAATGCGGCGCAGCCGGCGCAGTTCCTCCAGCCGTTTGGCATTCTTGATGCCGATGCCGGGCACGCGCGGCATCAGCTCGCCGCCTGCCGCGCCGGCCGAATCGCGGCGCGGCGCCCCGCTGCTGGCGCAGGAGGCGTCGTACTTGGCGGCATCCGCGAGGATTTCGAGCTTGTCGGTGAGATTCATGATGCGGAAGCACTGTATATGCGTACAGTGTATACCGGCGGGGGCGGGCCCGGCGCACGGCTGCGGCGCGGGCGCAACAGGGGGAAATCAGGCCTGGGGCAGCCCGGCGACGTGCTGGCGCACCTGTTCCAGCAGGGCCGGCTCCATGCCCCCCTCGACGCGCCGCAGGTAGGCGCCGGCGCCCGCCTCGCCGCCCTGGCTGGCGCATTGCAGCCAGGCGTAGGCGCGCACCTGGTCGCGCGGGGCGCCCTGGCCGGACGCGTACATCACGCCGGCGTTGAACTGGGCGCGGCCATGGCCCTGGCGCGCCGCGCACAGGTACCAGTACAGCGCCTGGGCGTAGTCGCGTTCGGTGCCGGCGCCGCCGCAATCGTAGCGCAGGCCGAGCGCGAACTGGGCCAGCGCATGGCCCTGTTCGGCCGCCTTGCGGTACCAGGCGACGGCCTCCGCCGGATCGGACCGGCCGTCCTCGATGCGCTCGAGCAGGGCGCCCACCATGTACTGGGCCGGCGCATAGTCCTGCGCAGCGGCGCGGCGGTACCAGTGCAGGGCGCGCGCCGCATCCTGCTCGACGCCCGTCCCGTGCTCGTAGCGCAGGCCGAGGTCGAACTGGGCGCGCAGGTAGCCCTGCTCGGCCGCCTTCTGGTACCACCCGATCGCCTCGGGCGGATTGGCCGGCATGCCGTGCCCGGCCTCGATGAGCTGCGCGAGGTGGTACTGGGCGCCCGGCAGCTGCTGGCCGGCGGCCTGGCGGTACCAGTGCAGGGCCTGGGCGTAATCCTGCGCCACTCCCTGCCCGTTTTCGAAGCGCAGGCCGAGCGCGTCCTGGGCGCCGGCGTGGCCCTGCTCGGCGGCCTTGCGGAACCAGGCCAGCGCGCGCGCCTCGTCGCGCGGCACGCCATGGCCGCTGTCGTGGATCAGGGCGAGGTTGAACTGCGAGCTGGCGTGGCCCTGCTCGGCCGCGCGCTCGTACCAGCGCACCGCCTGGGCGCTGTCCTGGTCGAGGTCGACGCCCTTGTCGTAGCGCAGGGCGAGATTGAACTGGGCCGGCGCGTAGCCCTGCTCGGCAGCCTTGCGGAACCAGCCCAGCGCCGCCTGCGGATCGCGCGCCACGCCCTGCCCGCTGTCGCAGCGCAGGCCGAGGCTGAACTGGGCGCGCGCATGGCCCTGCTCGGCGGCGCGGCGGTACCAGTGCACGGCCAGCGCGATGTCCTGCGCCACGCCCTTGCCGCCTTCGTACAGCATGCCGAGATTGTGCTGGGCGTTGGCGTCGCCCTGGGCCGCGGCGAGGTCGAACCATTGCAGCGCCTGCGCCGCGTCGGGCGCCACGCCCAGGCCCTTGGCGTACATCCAGCCCAGGTTGTACTGGGCCGCGGCATAGCCCTGGCCGGCCGCGCAGCCGTACCAGTACAGGGCCTGCTGGTAATCCTGGGCCACCCCCTGGCCCTTCTGGTACATCACGCCCAGGTTGTACTGCGCCTGCGGCAGGCCGGAAGCGGCCGCCATCCGGTACCACGACACGGCGCGCGCATGGTCCTGCTCCACGCCCTGCCCGTTCACGTACATGAAGCCGAGCGAGTGCTGGGCATTGGCGTTGCCGCCCTCGGCCAGCGCGCGCATGCGCAGGAATTCGGCGCTCGGGCGGGCCGGGTTGTGCGCGTGGAGGGAGACCGCCTCGCCCATGGCTCAGGCCTGGATCGCGCGCGCGGCGCCGCCCTGCGCGCGCAGCGCGGCGATGAATTCGGCCAGCGGGATCGGCCGGTAGTAGAGGTAGCCCTGCATCGTGGTGCAGCCGTTCGCTTCCAGGTAGCGCGCCTGCGCTTCGGTCTCGACGCCTTCCGCGATCAGGTTCATGCCGAGCCCGCGCGCGATCGAGATGATGGCCAGGATCACCGGATAGTGGCTGTGCTCGTCGTGGATCTCCTTGACGAAGGACTGGTCGATCTTGATCGCGTGGATCGGGAAGCGGTGCAGGTAGGACAGCGAGGAATAGCCGGTGCCGAAGTCGTCGATCGCCACCGACACGCCCAGCTGGCACAGCTTGTGCAGCTGGTCGATCGCGTGCTGCGGGTTGCGGATGCAGATGTTCTCGGTGATCTCGACCTCGATCAGGCCAGGGGCGATGCCGTGGCGCGCCAGCGCGGCGCGCATCTTCTCGAAGAAGTCGCCGCGGTCGAGGTATTGCGGCGACAGGTTGAGCGACAGCTTGACCGGCTGCGCCGTCACCGCGTTCCACTGGATCATGTCGCGGCACAGCGCGCCGATCATCCAGTCCGAGATCGGCAGCATCAGCCCGTTCTCTTCGGCGAACGGCAGGAAGGTGCCGGCCGCCAGCAGCCCGCGCTGCGGATGGTTCCAGCGCATCAGGCCCTCGACGCCGATGATGCGGCCGGTGACGACATCGACCTGCGGCTGGTAGTACATCTCCAGCTCGTCGTCGTCGAGCGCGTGGCGCAGGCTGCGTTCCAGCTCGATCTTCTGGGTCGACAGGTCCTGCATCGACGCGTGATAGAAGCTGTGGCCGTTCTTGCCGACCGCCTTCACCTGGTACATCGCGATGTCGGCGTGGCGCAGCAGTTCGTCGATGGTCTCGCCGTCGTGCGGGTAGACCGCGATGCCGATCGAGGCCGAGATGTGCACTTCGTGGCCGTCGAGGTCGAAGGGCCGGTGCAGGCACTCGAGGAATTTGTCGGCCACCATGCAGGCGTCCTTGCGGTCGCGCAGCTCGGGCAGCACGATCGTGAATTCGTCGCCGCCCTGGCGCGCCAGCGTGTCGCCGCGGCGCAGGCATTCCTTCAGGCGCAGCGCGGCCTGCTGCAGCAGCTCGTCGCCCTTGACGTGGCCGAGCGTGTCGTTGACCAGCTTGAAGCGGTCGAGGTCGATGAACATCACGGCCAGCTCGCTGGCCTTGCGCTTGGCCTGGATCAGCGCCAGCCCGAGGCGGTCCTTGAACAGGATCCGGTTCGGCAGGTCGGTCAGGATGTCGTGGTAGGCCTGGTAGGAGATCAGCTCCTCGGCGCGCTTGCGGTCGGTGATGTCGCGCGCCACGCCATAGGTGCCGAAGAACTCCAGCTTCTTCACGTCCTGCTCGGGCACGTGCATGCCGATCGAATTGAGCGCGATCGTCATCACCGTGTTGTTGAAGGTGCGCTCGGCGCCGTTGCCGGTGCAGCACTTCAGGCGCAGCTCGACGTTGCGCGAGGCGCGGTCGTCCGAGCGGCGCTCGTTGAACACGTAGCGCGCGCGCTCCTGGTCCTCGTCGTGCACCACCATCGAGTAGTGGCGGCCGATCAGCTCCTCGCGCGTGTAGCCCAGCAGCTGGGTGGCGCGGTCGTTCACGAAAGTGAAGCGGCCCTCGTGGTTCAGGGTGTAGATGATGTCGGGCGAGCTGTCGACCAGGTAGCGGTACAGCTTTTCCGAATTTTCCAGCTGCTGCGCGATGCGGCCGTTTTCAAGCTTCAGGCGGCGCTGGCCGAGCGCGTTGGCCACGGTTTTCAGCAGCTCCTCGCGGCTGTAGGGCTTGCGCAGGTAGTCGTAGGCGCCGCGCTTCAAGGCGCCGATGGCGGCGTCGATGCCGACCTCGCCGCTCATCACGATCACGTCCGCATCGATGCCCTTGGCGTTGATGAAGTCCATGATCTCGTGGCCGCCGATGTCGGGCAGGCGCAGGTCGAGCAGGACCAGGTCGAAATGCATGCGCGACAGGTGGGCCACGGCGTCGGCGCCGCAGCTGGCGGTGACCAGCTGGAAGCCGCGGTCCTGCAGCAGCGCGTGCAGCGACGCCAGCAGGCGCGGCTCGTCGTCCACCAGCAGCAGGCGCGGCATGTCGGCGTCGAACGGGGCGGCGGCGCCGGGCTGGATCGGGGCGGCGCTGGCGGGATTCTGATCCATGGTCATTCTTATGCTGAACCGAGCACGCGCGCCGGCAAGGCTGGCGGCGTGCCGGTGCTGCCGGCGGTCGCGGCGGTCGCGGCGGGCAGCAGGATTTCAAAAGCGGTGCCGGTGCTGCCGCTGCGGCAGGCGATGTGGCCCTGCAGTTTCTTGACCAGGCTGTGCACGATCGATAGGCCCAGGCCGTGGTGGTCGCCGTCCTTGGTGCTTTTCACGGCCGCGAACAGCTTGGCCAGCACCTCGCGCGGCAGGCCCGGGCCGCTGTCGGCCACGGCCAGTTCGACGTACAGCTTGCGCTCGCGGTTGACCAGCCCGCGGCTGGTGACGTCGATGCGCCCGCCCTTGCCGTCCAGCGCTTCGATCGCGTTCTTGACCAGGTTGACCAGCACCTGCTTGAGCATGTCGGCGTCGCCTTCGATGCGGGCGTCGTCCTGCACCGCCAGCGTGACCTCGACGTTGGGCGGCAGGAAGCCGGTGGTGCGGAACAGGCGCACCACGTCGCTCGCCACGCGCGCCACTTCCACCGATTCGGCGCCGGCGCCGGTCGGGTTCAGCTCGGGCAGGCTGTTGATCAGCTGGCCGACGCGGTCGATCTCTTCGTTCAGGATCGACATCTCGCCCGCCACCGGCTCCTGGCGCGCCAGCTTCTCGTCCAGCACCGACAGGTAGTTCTTGATGATCGACAGCGGGTTGTTCACCTCGTGCACCACGCGGCGCGAGGCTTCGCGGAATTCCTCGGCCACCTGGGCCAGCTGGCGCCGCGCGTGGCCGCGCTCGGACAGCGCGTTTTCCAGCGCGGTCGCGGCCTGGCCGCCGAAGGACTTGAGGAAGTGCTCGCGCTTCTTGATGGCGCCCACCTGCCAGGCCGGCAGGCCGCCGACCAGCACGCCGAGGCAGCGCGCGCCCGCGACCAGCGGCACGCACACCATGCTTTCGCTGCCCAGCATGCGCAGCAGCTGTTCCTCGGCCAGGCCGATGGCCTGGTCGTCGCGCCGCACGAAGGCGGTCTGGCGCGCCAGCGCGCTGTGCGCCACCACGCCGCCCCTGGCCAGCGGGATCGAGAACTCGGACACGCGCTGGGCACTGCCGGCCGGCGCGCCGACCAGCGCCTGGCCGGTGGGATTCTCCAGCAGCACCAGCGCGTTCTCGAAGTCGAACAGCATGCGCGCCGAGCGCACCATCGATTCGAGCAGGCCGGATTCGCCCTGCTGGCGCGCGAAGGCCTGGCCGATCTCGGACACCAGCACCAGGTTGCGCATTTCCTCCGACAGGCGCTGCGCCACCGGGTCCAACGGCGGCGCCACCTGGGCCGGCGGCAGTACGATGTCGTCGGCGCCGGCCAGGTCGATGCCGAGGTGTTCGGCCGACTTGCCGACCTGGCGCTCGGTATGAAGACGCAGTTCGTCGAGGTCGGCGCGCGCGAGGCCGCACAGGGCCGCGGACTCCGCCAGCGCCGCTTCGTCGTCGGGATGGGTCGCCGCCAGGTGCGCCGCGCGCACGATGCGGATCAAGGGATGCGCCGCCTCCAGCCGCGCCGACGGCTCATGGTGGTACAGCACCGCATCGGCCAGGAAGGAGTCGAGCTGCCAGCGCTCGATCAGCCAGGCGCCGGCTTCGGTATGGGTGATCTGAAGCGTGCGCTGTTCGACCGCGCACAGGTCTTCGTCGTCGCGCGCGGTGAAGTTGAAGGCATATTCGCGCGGCGCGGTGGCCAGCAGCGCGAGCCGGCCGACGTTGTGCAGCAGGCCGGCCAGGTAGGCTTCCTCGGCCTGGACATGGCCGGTGCGGCGCGCCAGCTCGCGCGCCAGCACCGCCGCCGTCAGCGAGTTCTTCCAGAACGCGCGCAGGTCGGTGCTGCCGGAATGGGGGAAGTTGTTAAAGGTCTGGAACACCGACTCGCTGATGACCAGCGTCTTGATCATGTCGGTGCCGAGCGAGACCAGCGACTGTTCCAGGTTGGCGCTGCGGCTGCCGCGGTGGTAGGCCGAGCTGTTGGCCACGGCCAGCACCTTGCCGGTCATGCCGGCGTCCTGCGCGATCAGGGCCGCAAGCTCCGGCATGCCGAGGTCGTCGGCCTGCAGATGCCCGATCAGCTTGATGAGGATCTGCGGCATGGCCGGCAGACGCGCTATCAGCAAGCGATTGCGGATGTCCTGTTCGGGTGGGTGCATGTCTCGTGCTAAGCCGCCTCTGGCGTTATTCTCTGCGGTTCGCGCTGGGCGTAACCGTCAGTACGTTCGGGGTCAGGCGCGCCTTGCATCGTCTGTTTCCCCTTTGAAATAGTTTATCTTAGCATATATATACCGGCTGTATATCTGCACACAACACTTAGTCTCGCGTGCGCGACGGTGTATGGTTTACACCACGCCCCGCTGCGCCAGCCGCGCCCGGTGCCAGCGCGACACCAGCCAGCACGCCAGCGCCGCCAGCGCGAAGCCGGCCTGGCCCAGCGCCAGCGCCAGCACCGAGTGCGACAGCGCCGGCGAAATCACCCCGGCCACCACCGCCCCCATCAGGGTCGAGACGAAGGACTGGCAGGAGGCGACGGTGCCGCGGATATGCGGGAACAGGTCCAGCGCGAGCAGGGTGGCGCCGGGCGCGATGATCGAGCTGCCGAAGGTGAAGAAGAACATCGGCAGCACGGTCCAGGGCAGCGCCGGCGGGTACAGCAGGTGGTAGCCGACGTTGAAGGTCACCGCGGCCAGCATCAGCGCGAAGCCGATGCCGATCTGGCGTGCATACGTCATCTTGCCGGCCATGCGGTTGGCCACCAGCGCGCCCAGGAAGATGCCGCTCACCGAGGGAATGAACAGCCAGGCGAACTGCGAGGGGCCCAGGTGCAGGTGCACCGGCATCAGCACCGGCGCCGCCGCGATGTACAGGAACAGGCCGCCGAAGTTGAGCGCCACCACCGCCGACTTCATGTGGAACAGGAAGGAGCTGAAGATGGCGCCGTAGCTGTGCGCCAGAAAGCGCGGGTTGAAGGGCTGGCGCTTTTCGGGCGGGACGGTTTCCGGCAGGTGCTGCCAGCAGACCCACCACACCACCGCGGTGTAGGCGAACAGCGACAGGAAGATCGCGCGCCAGTCGAACAGCGTGACGATCCAGCCGCCCAGCACCGGCGCGATGGCCGGCGCGATCGAGAAGATCATGGTCACCATCGACAGCAGGCGCACCGCGGCCGCGTCGGCATACAGGTCGCGGATGATGGCCCGCCCCACCACCACGCCGGCGCCGGCGGAGACGCCCTGCATGATGCGGAACACCCACAGGTAGCTGACCGAATGCGCGGCGGCGCAGCCGAAAGTGCCGATCGCGAACACCACCAGCGCGGTCAGGATGACGTTACGGCGGCCGAAGGCGTCGGACAGCGCGCCGTGCCACAGCGACATGCCGGCGAAGGCCAGCATGTAGGCGGTGATGGTCTGCTGCACCTCCAGCGGCGTGGCGTGCAGCGATGCCTCGATGCGCGGGAAGGCCGGCAGGTAGGCGTCGATCGAGAACGGTCCCAGCATCGACAGGCTGGCCAGCAGCGCGGCCAGGCCACCGGCGGACAGCATGGTGACCTTGTGCGGCGTGGGCAGCGGGACCGGGGTAACCGGGTCTTTGGGTAGGTTGGGTGGTTCGGTTGGGAGCATCTGTTTTCAATGAAGAGTTACCCGCAAGACCGTCGCCCCGGCGAAGGCCGGGGCCCATGCTGAAGCGAGGTCGCCTGCGGCTCTGACCCGTTTCGACGGCTCGACCTGTCTATGGGTTCCGGCCTTCGCCGGAACGACGGCGTTCAGGCTTTTGGTTTTGCTTCCTCGCGGCGGTTGAAACCGGCCACCATGTCGAAGCGGAACAGGCGGCATTCGAGCGCGCCGTTGAAGAACGGGGTCTTGCGCGCCTCTTTCAGGCGCATCAGCTTGGGCAGCGCCAGGTCGGCCGTGAACAGGAAGGCGGTCCAGCCGGCGAAGCGCTGCTTGAGCGTGGTGCCGAAACTTGAATAGAACTGGTTCGCCATCTCGTCCTGCGGCATGGTCGAATCGCCGCGCACGCCTATCCGCTCGCCGTAGGGCGGGTTGGTCAGCATGATGCCGGGCTGTTCGGTCGGCGGCTGAACCTGCTGCGCCTCGATCTGCTTGAGCGGCACCTCGAACAGGATGCCGGCGCGGCGCAGGTTCTGGCGCGTCATCGCCACCATGTCGCCCGAGATGTCGGAGCCGAAAATCGTCGGCTCGGCCGGCAGCGGATGCGGCTTCACATTGGTCTTGATGTCGTGCCAGGCGTCGGCGTCGAAGCCGCGGAATTTTTCGAAAGCGAAGCGGCGGCGGCTTCCTGCCGGGATGCCCTGCACCATCTGGGCCGCTTCGACGAGGATGGTGCCGGAGCCGCACATCGGGTCGAACAGCGGCACGCCCGGCTTCCAGCCCGACACGCGCAGCAGCCCCGCAGCGAGGTTCTCGCGCAGCGGAGCGTCGCCGGTCTCCTCGCGCCAGCCGCGCTTGAACAGCGCCTCGCCGGAAGTATCGAGATAGATGGTGAAGTTGCGCTGGTCCAGGAAGCCGAAGATGCGCATGTCGGGGCTGCGCGTGTTCACCGACGGGCGCTTGCCGAACTGGTCGCGGAAGCGGTCGCACACGGCGTCCTTGATCTTCAGCGTGGTGAATTCGAGGCTCTTGAGCGGCGACTTGACGGCGGTGAGGTCGACGCGGATGGTCTGCTCCCAGCCGAACCACTGTTCCCAGCGCTGGTCGAGCACGAGGTCGTAGATGTCGTTTTCATTGGCATAGCTGGACATCCCGATGCGCATCAGCACGCGCGAGGCGATGCGCGAGTGCAGGTTGATGCGGTAGGAGTCATGCAGCGAGCCGGAGCAGTGCACACCGCCGGGGACCTGGTTGTGGACCTTGAGCGTCGTGGATTGCTGGGCGATTTCGGCCAGTTCTTCGGCCAGTGCGGCTTCCATGCCGCGCGGGCATGGGCAAAAATAGGAGGTCATCGGGGATCCTTTTGTCCGTTAAGAGTTAATAGCGCCATCCAAAAAACCATAGCGCCAACACGTCGTCCCGGCGAAGGCCGGGACCCATAGAACGTGTGAAGTGGGGCAAACGTTGACTTTGCCGCGTACTCAGCATGGGTACCCGCCTTGGCGGGGACGACGGTTTTTGGTGTAGTGGCTAGAAAGGCTTTACTACAACGAGAATCACAATCGCAATCAGCAGCAGCACCGGCACCTCGTTAAAGTAGCGATACCACTTGTGGCTATGCGTGTTCTTGTTATTCTCGAATTTCTTCAGCAGCGAACCGCAGGCGTGATGGTAGCCGATCACCAGGATCACCAGCGCCAGCTTCGCATGCAGCCAGCCGCCCTTGAAGCCGTAGCCGAGCCACAGCCACACCCCCAGCAGCACCGCCGGCACCGCCAGCATGGTGGTGAAGCGATACAGCCGCCGCGCCATGCCCAGCAGGCGCTCGGTCGCCGCGTGGTTGGTCTCCTGCGCCAGGTTGACGAAGATGCGCGGCAGGTAGAACAGGCCGGCGAACCAGGAGGCGATGAAGACGATGTGGAAGGCTTTTATCCAGAGCATGCGTGGCTTTCTTGTTTGTTATTCGCGTACTTCGCCGTGGCCGAACACCACGTACTTGAGTGAAGTCAGTCCTTCCAGTCCGACCGGGCCGCGTGCGTGCAGCTTGTCGTTGGAGATGCCGATCTCCGCGCCCAGGCCATATTCGAAACCGTCGGCGAAGCGCGTCGACGCATTGACCATCACCGAGGCCGAATCCACCTCGCGCAGGAAGCGCATCGCGTCGCTGTAGTCTTCGGTGACGATGGCCTCGGTGTGCTTCGACGAATAGGTGTTGATGTGCTCCATCGCCTCGTCGATGCCGGCGACCACCTTCACCGACAGGATCGGCGCAAGGTATTCGGTGCGCCAGTCTTCCTCCACCGCTTCCACCAGCTGCGGGTAGCCGCGCAGGATCGCATGCGCTTCCGGATCGGCGCGCAGCTCCACCTGCTTCGATGCGTACAACTCGGCCAACTGCGGCAGCACCCTCGGTGCGATGTCGCGCGCGACCAGCAAGGTCTCCATGGTGTTGCAGGTGCCGTAGCGGTGGGTCTTGGCGTTCATCGCGATGCGCAGCGCCTTGGCGGTATCGGCCTTGCCGTCGATGTAGACGTGGCAGATGCCGTCCAGGTGCTTGATCATCGGGACCGTGGCTTCCTTCATCAGGCGCTCGATCAGGCCCTTGCCGCCGCGCGGCACGATGACGTCGACATACTCCGGCATGGTGATCAGGGCGCCGACGGCGGCGCGGTCGGTGGTCTCGACCACCTGCACGCCGTGCGCGGGCAGGCCGGCGCCGGCCAGGCCTTCGGCCACCAGTTTCGCCAGGGCGCGGTTGCAGTGGATCGCTTCGGAGCCGCCGCGCAGGATGGTGGCATTGCCGCTCTTGATGCACAGGCCCGCCGCGTCCACCGTCACGTTGGGGCGCGCTTCGTAGATGATGCCGATGACGCCCAGCGGAACGCGCATCTGGCCGACCTGGATGCCGCTCGGGCGCACCTTCATGTTGGTGATTTCGCCGATCGGGTCGGGCAGCGTGGCGATCTGGCGCAGGCCGTCGACCATGGTGGCGATGGCCTTGTCGGACAGCGCGAGGCGGTCCAGCAGCGCCGGCGACAGGCCGGCGGCCAGCGCGGCGTCGAGGTCCTGCTGGTTGGCGGCCTTCAGTACGGCGGTGTCGCGCTCGATGGCGTCGGCGACCAGGTGCAGGGCGCGGTTGCGGGTGGCGGTGCTGGCACGCGCCATCTCGCGCGAGGCGCTGCGCGCCTGGCGGCCGAGGTGGTGCATGTGGGTGGTGATGTCCATCGTGTGCTCTGTTCAAGTGTTGCGGTGGTGCGGCCACGCTTGTGAAAATTGGGTTCCCGCTTGCGCGGGAACGACGGTAACACTAGCAAATAGAGAGAACGTCGTTCCCGCGCAGGCGGGAACCCCATTTCGCTTGCGTTACCGGGCGACCTTCAAGGCCAGCTGCAGCATCGCATCCCACGCATCGCCGCCGAACTGCTTGCTGCGCAGTCCCTTGACCATCTTGTCGACCTGCGCCGCGTCCTGCAGCGCGCGTTCCAGCGTGGGCAGCGATACGCGCCGCAGGGCCGGCTCCATCATGCGCTCGCGCGGGCCCCAGATGCGGTATTCCTTCAGCAGCACGGGAAGCGGCCGCCCTTGCGCCATCCCGGCTTTCAATTTTAGCAGCGTGCGGATTTCTTCGGCGACGGCCCACAAGACCAGCGGCAGCGCCTCGCCCTCGCCCTTCAGGCCTTCCAGCATGCGCGTCAGGCGCGCGGCATCGCCGCCCAGCATCGCCTCGGACAGCTTGAACACGTCGTAGCGTGCCACGTTCATCACGGCGCCGTGCACCTGCTCGAAACTCAGCTTGCCCGGCTCGTACAGCAGCGCGAGCTTCTGGATCTCCTGGTGCGCCGCCAGCAGGTTGCCTTCGACGCGGTCGGCGATGAAGTCCAGGCTCTGGCGGTCCGCGCCCTGCCCCTGCTGCGACAGCCGCATGCCGATCCAGCCCGGCAGCTGCGCCCGCTCCACATTCGGGATCTCGATGTACACCGCCGCCTGCTGCAGGCTGCCCACCCACGAGGACTTGGCAGTCTGCCAGTCCAGTTTGGGCAGGGTGATCAGCGTGAGATTGTCGGGGCTGAGGTCCTTGACGTAGTTTTGCAGCGCGGCGCTGCCGTCCTTGCCCGGCTTGCCGCTCGGGATGCGCAGCTCGATCAGCTTCTTGTCGCCGAACAGGGACAGCGCCTGGTTCGCGGCCAGCAGCTCGCCCCACTTGAAGGTGCGCTCCACCGTCAGCACGTCGCGCTCGGAGTAGCCCTGGGCGCGCGCCGTCTTGCGGATGCGGTCGGCGGCTTCCAGCGCCAGCAGGTGCTCGTCGCTGGTGATGACGTACAGCGGCGCCAGCCCCTTCGCGAGATGGGGTTCGAGCGCCTCAAGCCGCAGCTGCATCGCGCTCCCTTATTTGGCCGGGACCGAGGCCTGCGGCGCCGGCCCCTTCATCGCGGACAGGCGGCGCAGGATCTGCTGCACCAGGTCGCTCTGCATGTCGCGGTACAGCAGGTTGGCTTCCGCTTCCTTCGCCAGCACTTCCTGCTCGTTGAACTCCATGCTGCGCTTGAGGGTGATCTCGGTCGCCGGCAGCAGCTCTGCGCCTTTCGCATCCATCACGCGGAAGTTGAAGGTGTAGGTGAGCAGGTATTCGCGCACCCGGCCCAGATTGTTCAGCGAGAGAATCTGGCGGCCGCGCGTTTCGCTGATGACCACCAGCTGCACGTCGGCGCCGTCGGCCTTGTCCAGCACCACGACGTCGTCGGCCGCGCGCAGGTTGCGCTTGAGCTCAGTGCCGAGCGCGGAGGTGTCCGGCACGCCGAGGAAGATGGTGTGGAACGGCATGCGGTAGCTGCCGCTCGAGCCGCGCAGCTTGAAGCCGCAACCCGCCAGCAGCGCCACGATGAGCAGCGCCGCGAAGGCGCGCATGAAATTCGGACGGGTTGCGCGCATGGCTTACACCACGATGTTGACGAGTTTGCCGGGCACGACGATGACCTTCTTCGGCGTGCCTTCCACGAACTTCTGCACCGCCTCGGACGCCAGCGCGGCCGCTTCGATCGCGGCCTTGTCGGCAGCCTTGGGCACCTTCACGGAGCCGCGCAGCTTGCCGTTCACCTGGATCATCATCTCGATCTCGCTCTGCTCCAGCGCGGCGGCATCGACCTGCGGCCAGGCCGCGTCGAGGATGTCGCCGGCGTAGCCCAGGTCCTTCCACAGCACGTGGGTGATGTGCGGAGCGACCGGGTTCAGCAGGCGCAGGAAGATCGACAGGCCTTCCGCCACGACCGCGTCGCCGGCGGCGCCCGCCTCTGGCTTGGCCGACTCCAGCGTGTTCAGCATTTTCATGCAGGCCGAGACCACGGTGTTGTACTGGATGCGCTTGAGGTCATAGTCGGCCTGCTGCAGCACCTTGTGCACTTCGCGCCGCACTTCCTTCTGCGCGTCGCTGTAGTCCGATTGCGGTGCGGCGGCGAGCGCCGCGGCCACGCGCTCGCGCTGCGCGTATGCGTAGGCCCATACGCGGCGCAGGAAGCGGCTGGCGCCTTCGACGCCGCTGTTCGACCACTCCAGGGTCTGTTCCGGCGGCGAGGCGAACATGGTGAACAGGCGCGCGGTGTCGGCGCCGTACTGCTCGATCTGGGCTTGCGGGTCGATGCCGTTGTTCTTCGACTTCGACATCTTCTCGGTGCCGCCGATGTGCACCGGCTGTCCGTCTTCCTTCAGCAGCGCCGATACCGGGCGGCCCTTGTCGTCGGTCGTCAGTTCGACGTCGGCCGGGTTGTACCAGGTCTTCTTGCCCGACGCGTCTTCGCGGTAGTAGGTCTCGTTCAGCACCATGCCCTGGGTGAGCAGGTTCACAAACGGCTCGTCGAAGCCGACCAGGCCGAAGTCGCGCATCACCTTGGTCCAGAAGCGCGCGTACAGCAGGTGCATGACGGCGTGCTCGATGCCGCCGATGTACTGGTCCATCGGCATCCAGTAGTCGTTGCGGGCCTTGTCGACCATCGCATCGTTCGAGCCCGGCGAGGTATAGCGCATGTAGTACCACGACGAGTCGATGAAGGTGTCCATCGTGTCGGTCTCGCGGCGCGCCGGCTTGCCGCATTTCGGGCAGTCGCACTTGAGGAAGCGCTCGTCCTTGTTGAGAGGGTTGCCGGTGCCGTCCGGGACCAGGTCTTCCGGCAGCACGACCGGCAGGTCTTTTTCGGGAACCGGCACCGCGCCGCAATCGGCGCAGTGGATCATCGGGATCGGCGTGCCCCAGTAGCGCTGGCGCGAGATGCCCCAGTCGCGCAGGCGGAAGGTGACCTTCTTGTCGCCCAGGCCCATCGCGTTCAGGTCGCCAGCGACCGCGTTGACGGCGCCGCTGTAATCGAGGCCGTCGTACTTGCCCGAGTTGATGAGCTTGATGCCGTCCTTGGCGCCGTACCATTCCTGCCAGCCGTCCAGCGAGAAGGTCTCGCCTTCGACCGCCACCACCTGCTTGATCGGCAGGTCATACTTTTGGGCGAAGGCGAAGTCGCGCTCGTCGTGGCCCGGCACGCCCATCACGGCGCCGTCGCCGTAGGTGATCAGCACGTAGTTGCCGACCCAGACCGGAACCTGTTCGCCGGTCAGCGGATGGGTGACGGTCAGGCCGGTCGGCATGCCCTTTTTCTCCATCGTCGCCATGTCGGCTTCGATAACGCTGCCCTTCTTGCACTCGGCGATGAAGGCCTGCAGCTCCGGATTGTCTTGCGCGGCATGCTGGGCCAGCGCGTGTTCCGGCGCGACGGCGCAGAAGGTCACGCCCATGATGGTGTCGGCGCGGGTGGTAAAGACGTACAGCTTACCTTCGTTGATGGCCTCGCCGGCCTCGTTCCTGATCTGGTGCGGGAAGGCGAAACGGACACCGGTCGACTTGCCGATCCAGTTCGCCTGCATCACGCGCACGCGCTCCGGCCAGCCCGGCAGCTTGTGCTCGACGAAGTCCAGCAGCTCGTCGGCGTATTCGGTGATGCGCACGTAGTACATCGGGATCTCGCGCTTCTCGATCAGCGCGCCCGAACGCCAGCCGCGGCCATCGACCACCTGCTCGTTGGCCAGCACGGTCTGGTCCACCGGGTCCCAGTTCACGGTGCCGGTCTTCTGGTAGATGATGCCCTTCTCGAGCATCTTCAGGAACATCCACTGGTTCCACTTGTAGTATTCCGGCTTGCAGGCGGTCATCTCGCGCGACCAGTCGATCGCCAGGCCCATCGACTCCATTTGCTTGCGCATATGGGCGATGTTGGAATAAGTCCACTCGGCCGGCGGCACGCCGTTCGCCATCGCCGCGTTCTCGGCCGGCATGCCGAAGGCGTCCCAGCCCATCGGCATCAGCACGTTGTAGCCGTTCATCCGCAGGTAGCGGTACATCACGTCGTTGATCGTATAGTTGCGCACATGGCCCATGTGCAGCTTGCCGGACGGGTAAGGCAGCATCGAGCAGGCGTAGTACTTGCCTTTCGGGAAACGCGGATCGTTTTCTACGGCCCTGTAGGCGTCGATCGATTTCCAGTGGGCCTGGGCAGCCTGTTCAACCTCGGCGGGACTATATTTCTCTTGCATGATGTTTCTGCGGACCAAAAATAGGGGTGGAACGGGACATTATACAAGTTCATCTTGCAGTGCGGCGTGGCGGCGGCGGACGCAGAAAAGACAGGCTGAAGATGAACTGTCATGGGATTCGGCTGTCAAATGCTTATGAACAGCCCATTCAATCCAATGCAGTATATGCACCAGCTCGAAGAAGCCGGTGTCCCGAGCGAGCAAGCGGAGGTGCATGCCGGCGCGCTGGTCAAGGTGTTGGACAATGACGCCCAGTTGCAGAAAGTGAAAGAAGAGGTGACGGCGGCCGTCGCCGCGTCCGAGCTTCAATTGCGTACGGAGATCACCGGAGCAGAGGCGCGACTTCGAGCCGAGAGCGCCGAAACAGAGGCGCGACTTCGAGCCAAGATAGCCGAAGCAGTGGCGCAGCTACGAGGCGAGATCGCCGAAGCAGAGGCGCGATTACGGACCAAAATCGCCGAGGCAGAGGCGCGGCTTCGAGCCGAGATCGCCGAAACACGGGCGCAGCTTCGAGCCGAGATTGTCGAGGCAGAGTCGCGACTGAGAACCGCGCTTGTAGAATTTGAAGCGAGGGTCAATACCCGTTTCGAGAAGCTGGAGGCGGAAATCAAACGAATGCACATGAGCAACGCAATCATCATCGCGTTGGCAATTGCCATCCTCGCCCAGGGCTATTTTCGGTAGCCGCTCAGCCCAGCACCAGCTCCAGCGCCGGCTTCTCGCCGTAGTCCTCGTAGCGCTCGTTGATGCCGATGATGCAAAAGGCCATTTCTTCGAGGATGTCCGGCGCGTGCTCGCGCATGGTGCCGGAATCCTTGACGACGATCTTCAGCACCTCGTCGTCGCCGAGGCGGAAGGTGGACATGCCGTCTTCATCGCGCAGGTAGCTCAGGCAATCCACCCAGGCGTCCATGGTGGCCTGGTAGGAGTCCGGGAAGCCGAATGCGCGCTTGCATTCGGCGTGGAAGCTGGCTTCGTCCGTGATGGCAGCGCCGTTCAGTTCCGCCGTCGCCATCTCAGCCCTTGAAGCCCAGCACGTCCTGCATGTCGTACAAGCCGGTGCTCTTGTCGGCCAGGAAGCGGGCGGCACGCAGCGAGCCGTGGGCGTAGGTGACGCGGCTGCTGGATTTGTGGCTGATCTCGATACGCTCGCCGATGCCGGCGAACAGCACGGTGTGGTCGCCCACGATGTCGCCGCCGCGGATGGTGGCGAAGCCGATGGTGGACGGATCGCGCTCGCCGGTCACGCCTTCGCGGCCGTAGACGGCGCATTCCTTCAGGTCGCGGCCGATGGCGTCGGCGATCACTTCGCCCATCTTCAGCGCGGTGCCGGACGGGGCGTCGACCTTGTGGCGGTGGTGGGCCTCGACGATCTCGATGTCATAGCCTTCCGAGAAACTCTTGGCGGCCATTTCCAGCAGCTTGAGGGTGACGTTGACGCCCACGCTCATGTTCGGCGCGAACACGATGGCGGTTTTCTCGGCGGCGGCGCGGATCGCGGCCTTGCCGGCTTCGTCGAAGCCGGTGGTGCCGATCACCATCTTGATGCCGTGGGCGGCGCAGTACGCAAGGTGCTGCAGCGTGCCTTCCGGCCGGGTGAAGTCGATCAGCAGGTCGGCGCCGGCCAGGCCCTTGTCGAAGTCCGAATGGATGACGACGCCGGCCAGCTGGCCGGAAAAGGCGCCGGCATCGGTGCCGATGGACGGGCTGCCGACGCGGTCGAGCGCGCCGGCGAGCACGACGTCAGGCGCGGCCCGCACTGCCTCGATCAGCATATGGCCCATGCGCCCGCTGGCGCCCGCAATCGCAATTCGCAAAGTCATCGCTGTTACCCCTTACTCGCCGCCCTTGTCCTTGCTCTTCGGAGCGCGGACGTCTTCGAGCGACTTCTGCTCGTCCGGAACCGGCGCGGCTTCGGTGCCGGCGATGCGGTTGATGTATTCCTTCTCGGTTGGCAGGCGGGCGCCGTCCCAGTGGTCGACCTTGTCGTCCTTGAAGTAGACGGTGACGCGGCTGGTGGTCAGCTCGCCGTTGCCGCGCGCGAGGTAGAAGGGATAGTCCCAGCGGTTCTCGTGGAACACGTCCGACAGCATCGGCGTGCCGAGCACGAACTTGACCTGGTCGCGCGTCATGCCGGCCTTGAGCTGGTCGAGCATTTCCTGGGAAACGAAGTTACCTTGCTGGATGTCAGGACGGTAGGGCGTGAAGATCCACAGGAATTTCTGCAGCTGGGTAGCCCTGACCGTTTGCGCGCCGGAGTTGGCGATGGCGGCCGACTTGCTGGCATCGGCAGCCGTGGTTTCGGGTGCCGGGGCGGTCACGGCCGGCTGGCTGCGCCACGCGGCGCATCCGGACAGCGCGAGCGCGCCAGCCAGGGCGCAGGCGAGCGCCGCACGGGCACGAAAACGGTTCATTACAGCAATCTTGACGCGCATACGGGTCCTCAAAACGTTTGAGCAAGGGCTCCAAAACGCTATATCATAAAGCACTCTGCCCATTCACGAGTCAAAACATGAGTCATAACCCAACCGACCTGAAGGCCAGCGGGCTGAAAGCCACGCTGCCGCGCTTGAAGATCCTGGAGATTTTCCAGAACAGCGAGGTTCGGCATTTGACGGCGGAAGATGTTTACAAGACCCTGCTTACGGAGAATATGGACGTGGGCCTGGCGACCGTGTACCGGGTGCTGACCCAGTTCGAGCAGGCTGGGCTGCTCAACCGCAACCATTTCGAGACCGGCAAGGCCATCTACGAGCTGAATGCGGGGACCCACCACGACCATCTGGTCTGCCTGGACTGCGGGCACGTGGAAGAGTTCGTGGATGAGGAGATCGAGAAGCGCCAGCAGCGTATTGCCGTGGAACGCGGCTTCAAGATCGCCGAGCATGCGCTGGCGATCTACGGCAATTGCACCAAAGAGAATTGCCCGCATCGGCATTAGTCCGCTGCGTCGTTCCCGCGGAAGCGGGAACCCCATCTCCTTCGCGCTGCCGATGCATTCACCGCAGGGGTCCTGCGTGGAAAATGGGATTCCCGCCTACGCGCACTGCTGTCCGGAATATTTGTCGGCTCATAACGCGTACTCCAGGGAGAGCTGTCGGGCTGCCATTTCTGCCTGCTCAGCTCTTCGTCGCCGATAGTATTCCGTGTCGATGACCAAGCGCTGC
>JAEWEK010000185.1 GCA_023389425.1 Pseudomonadota bacterium
GCCCCAAGCTGCTGGTCGAAGTGGCCGACGCCGCCACGCTGCGCCGGCTGCGCCCCGACCTGGCCGCCATCGCCGGCTGGAGCCGGGAGGCCGGGGTGAACGGCATCTACGCCTGGTGCCGCCACCCGGACGGCCAGTACGAGGGCCGCAACTTCAACCACCTCGACCCGGCGCTGGAAGACCGGGCGACGGGCGTGGCGGCCGGCGCCCTGACGGTATTGCTGGGCCACGGCCTGACCCTGCTGCAAGGCGGCAACTGCCTGATCCGCACCCGCCGCGCCGGCGGCGCCATCCTGGTCGGCGGCCGCGTCGGCTAAATCGCAAAACCGTTCAGCCAACGATCAGATCAGGCGGCGGGAAAGCTGACGGTCGCCGACAAACCGCCCAAGCGCTGCGACTCCCCCAGCACCAGCGTCGCCCCGTGCCGCTCGGCCACCGACTTGATGATCGCCAGTCCCAGCCCGCTGCCCTGGGCCTCGCTGCCCGCGATCCGGTAAAAGCGGTCGAACACGCGCTCGCGCTCCTCGGGCGCGATCCCCGGCCCGCTGTCCTCGACGCACAGCTGGGGGCCGGCGGCCGTGGCCCGCACCGACACATCCACCGTGCCGCCGCCCGGCGTGTACTTGACCGCATTGTCGACCAGGTTGCGCACCAGGATATTGAGCGCCTCCGGCTGCCCCTGCACCACCGCCGCATCGGCCTGCTGCAGCCCGAGGTCGACGGCGCGCGCCTGCGCCACCGCCACCAGGTCGGCCACGGCGCGCCGCGCCAGCCCGTCCAGCTGCACCGGCTGCTTGTTGGCCACGCTGGCTTCCTGGCGCGCCAGCACCAGCAGCTGCTCGACCAGCCGGGTGGCGCGCTCGATGCCGGCCGTCAGGCGCGCCACCGCCAGCTGGCGCGCCTCGGCGCTGTCGGCCCGTCCCAGGCTCTGGGCCTGCAGCTTGAGCGCGGCCAGCGGCGTGCGCAATTCGTGCGCCGCATCGGCCACGAAATTCTGCTGGGCGTCGAAGGCCGTGCGCACCCGCCCGAACAGCAGGTTCAGCTCGCGCACCAGCGGCTGCACCTCGTCCGGCAAGCCGTTCTCCGACACCGGCGACAGGTCGTCGGCCTGGCGCGCCGCCACCTGCGAGCGCACGCGCTCGACCGGCTCCAGCGAACCGCTGACCACCCACCACACCACCAGCATCAGGATCGGCATCATCACCGCGATCGGCCCCAGGGTGCGCAAGGCCAGGTTGCGCGCCAGGTTGCTGCGCACCGACAGGTCCTGCGCCACCTGCACCGTCTGGTTGTTGGACTGGATCGAGAACACCCGGTACAGGCTGCCGTTGGCGCGCACATTGGAAAACCCCAGCACCGCGCGCTGCGGCAGGCGCGCATGCGAGACGCTGTGGAACACCTGCACCCCGTCCGGGGTCCAGACCTGCACCACCAGGTCGTCGCTGCCGCTGGCCGGGTCGATCGCGCCCGGCGCCGGCGCGCTGGCCGCCAGCGGCGCGTTCGAGCGCAAGGACAGCGCCATCTGCTGCATATTGAGGTCGAAGATATTGTCGGCGTCGCGCAGCGCCGTGCGGTAGGCGATCGAAGCCTGGGCCATGGCGGCGATGGTGATCGCGGCCAGCAGGTACCACAGCAGCCGCCCGCGCAGCGAATGGGTCAGCTTGCGCACCCGCTTCATGCCTTGGGCACCATGTAGCCGACGCCGCGCACGTTCTGGATCAGGTCGCTGCCGAGCTTCTTGCGCAGGCCGTGGATATACACTTCCACCGCATTGCTGGACACCTCATCGCGCCAGCTGTACAGCTTTTCCTCGAGCTGGGCGCGCGACAGCACCGCGCCCGGGCGCGCCACCAGCGCCTCCAGCACCGCCCACTCGCGCGCCGACAGCGCCACCTGGGCGCCGTCCACCGTCACGGCGCGGGTGGCCGGGTTGACCGCGATGTTCTTGTACTCGAACACCGGTTCGGCGCGCCCGGCGGCGCGCCGCAGCAAGGCGCGGATGCGCGCCAGCAGCTCGTCGAGGTCGTAGGGTTTGAGCACGTAGTCGTCGGCGCCCGCATCCAGCCCGGCGATGCGCTGGGCCACGGCGTCGCGCGCGGTGGCCACCAGCACCGGGGTGCGGTCCTTGCGCGCGCGCAGCGCCCGCAGCACCTCCAGCCCGTCCTTGCGCGGCAGGCCCAGGTCGAGCAACACCAGGTCGTAGTTCTGGTTCTGCAGCAGGGCCGTGTCGGCCATCTCGCCATCCTTCACCCAATCGACGGCGTAGTGCTCGGCCCTGAGCAGGTCGAGCACTACTTCGCCGATCATCGTATCGTCCTCCACCAGCAGCAGCCGCATCTACGCCCCCGTTTCTGTGAACAAGCGCAGGTGGTGGAACGCTACGATCCTCAACCGATCCGCACTGGAATGAAGATTTTGTCATCCCCGCGCTGGATCAGCAAGGCCACGGACTTGGTGGACTGCGCCACCACGTCGCGTACCTGGGCCACCGAACTGACCGGTTTCCCGTTGACCGACAACAGCACATCCCCCGGGCGCACGCCGGCCATCGCCGCCGCCCCGCCCGCATCCTCGATCACCAGCCCGAGCGCCAGCCCGGCGGCGCGCTTCTCGTCCGCATCGAGCGGGCGCAGCGCCAGCCCCAGCCTGGCGCCGGAATCGGCGCTGGCCAGCTGGGCCGGATCGGCCGGCTCGCCCTTGTCGCCGGCCAGGGTCGCGTTCAGGTGCACCAGCTTGCCGTCGCGCCAGACGTCGATGCCCACCTTCTCGCCCGGCCTGGCCAGCGCGATCAGCGACGGCAGGTCGCCATAGGTGACGATGTCCTGGCCGTTGACCTTGCGGATCACGTCGCCCGCCTTCAGGCCGGCCTTGTCGGCCGGACTGCCACGGCTGACGCCGGACACCAGCGCGCCCTCCACCGTGGCCAGCTTGAACGAATCGGCGAAGCCCTGGTTGACTTCCTGCACCGCCACCCCGAGCTTGGCGTGCTGCACCTTGCCGGTGGCGACGATCTGGTCCTTGATGCGCACCGCGACATCGATCGGGATCGAGAACGACAGGCCCTGGAAGCCCCCGCTCTCGCTGTAGATCTG
>JAEWEK010000234.1 GCA_023389425.1 Pseudomonadota bacterium
GAGATCGTCGTTCCCGCGCAGGCGGGAACCCCATTTTCCTAGCGCACCACCGAATTCTGCAAAGCCTCCGGGTTGAGAATATTGCTCGGCTGCCCATTCGCGAAGTTGACGACGTTTTCAAACGCCGCCCTGAAATACATCTCGTAACTGTCCTTCTCCACATACCCCAGGTGCGGCGTCGCCAGCACGGTGGGTATGCGCAACAGCTCCGATCCCGGCGGCAGCGGCTCCTCGTTGAACACATCCAGCGCCGCCCACCCGGGGCGCCCCGCCCGCAGGGCGGCTTCCAGCGCCCCCTCCTGCACCAGCTCGCTGCGGCTGGTGTTGACGAATAGTGCATCCGGCTTCATCCGCGCCAGGTCCTGCGCCGTCACCAGTCCACGCGTCGAGTCGGCCAGCCGGATGTGCAAGCTCAGCACGTCCGCCTGTTCGAAGAAAACCTCGCGGCTGGGCGCGGCTTCGAAACCGTCCGCCACCGCCGCCTGCCGGCTCTTGTCGCCGCCCCACACCAGCACCCGCATCCCGAATGCCTTGCCGTAGCCCGCCACCATCTTGCCGATCTTGCCGTAGCTCCAGATCGCCAGCGTGCGGCCCTTGAGCGTGCGGCCCAGCCCGTTGAGCTGGGGATTGATCGACGCCGTCTGCCACAGGCCATCCTTGAGATTGTTCGCGTACGGAACGATCCGCCGGCTGGCCGCCATGATGAGCGCCCAGGTCAGCTCGGCCGGCGCCACCGGCGAGCCGACACCCTCCGCGATCGCGACGCCATGTTCGGTGGCCGCGGCCACGTCCACATGCCCGCTCACCTTGCCGGTCTGCGACAGCAGCTTCAGGTGCGGCAGCTTGGCCAGCAGCGCGCGCGGAAAACTGGTGCGTTCGCGGATCAGCACGAGTGCGTCGAACGGCGCCAGCCGGATCGCCAGCTGTCCGGCGCCGCGTGACGAATTGGTGAACACCTTGACCTCGTGGCCGTCCAACAAACGGAAGCAATCGAGCTGCCGGACCGCGTCCTGGTAATCGTCGAGAATTGCAATCTTCATCGCTTTTAACTGTAATTAGGCAAAAGTTCGTAACAGATTAACACGATATGGCGGATTTCAAATAGTCCACTACATCACTCAACAATTATTCCTACATTTTTGTTGTGACGAGCTTGAATCGGTCATTCAGGGGTGTACAATCGGCCCAAAAGTTACAGGCTTGACACACTTCCCCCGCACGACCGGTCTTGAAAAAATATAAAAAATGCAAGACTATGCGATGACCGCCGTACCTGCCGAACCCATCCCCGTGATTGGATTCCCCAGCGCCAGCGCCGCGCCTCGCGCGGCCACCGGGCATACGACGATCCTGAGGTGCCAGGACAACAGAATTCTTAATTGGTATTGGAGGACCTATGAACCAGCCCGTGATGGGCGGCGTCGCCGCACTGAACGTTCCTGAGCACATCAAGCATCAAAAGCTCGTCAATTGGGTAGCGGAAATTGCTGCCCTGACTAAGCCGGACAGCATCTACTGGTGCGACGGCTCGGCCGAAGAAGCCGACCGCCTGTGCGCGCAAATGGTCGCCGCCGGCACGATGCAGAAACTCAACCCGGCCAAGCGCCCCAACTCCTACCTCGCCTGCTCCGACCCGAGCGACGTCGCCCGCGTCGAAGACCGCACCTTCATCTGCTCCGCCACCCGCGAGCAGGCCGGCCCCACCAACAACTGGACCGATCCCGCAGAGATGCGCCGCACCCTGCACGGCCTGTTCGACGGCTGCATGGCCGGCCGCACGCTGTACGTGATTCCGTTCTCGATGGGGCCGCTGGGTTCGCCGATCGCCCACATCGGCGTCGAGCTGTCCGACTCGCCCTATGTCGTCGTCAACATGCGCATCATGACCCGCATGGGCCGCGCCGTGTACGACGTGCTGGGCAGCGATGGCGAGTTCGTGCCCTGCGTGCACTCGGTCGGCATGCCGCTGGCGGCCGGCCAGCAGGACGTGCGCTGGCCCTGCAACTCGACCAAGTACATTGTTCACTATCCGGAAACGCGCGAGATCTGGTCCTTCGGTTCCGGCTACGGCGGCAACGCCCTGCTGGGCAAAAAATGCTTCGCGCTGCGCATCGCGTCCAATATGGGCTACCAGGAAGCGCAGGCCGGCGGCACCGGCTGGCTGGCCGAGCACATGCTGATCCTCGGCGTCGAATCGCCGCAGGGCGAGAAGAACTACGTCGCCGCCGCCTTCCCTTCGGCCTGCGGCAAGACCAACTTCGCGATGCTGATCCCGCCTGCCGGCTTCGAAGGCTGGAAGGTCACCACCATCGGCGACGACATCGCCTGGATCAAGCCGGGCGCCGATGGCCGCCTGTATGCGATCAACCCGGAAGCCGGCTACTTCGGCGTGGCGCCGGGCACCAACGACAAGACCAACCACAACTGCATGGCCTCGCTGTCGCGCGACACCATCTTCACCAACGTCGCGCTGACCGATGACGGCGACGTCTGGTGGGAAGGCATGACCAAGGAGGCGCCCGCGCACCTGATCGACTGGCAGGGCCGCGACTGGACCCCGGCATCGGGCACCAAGGCCGCGCATCCGAACGCGCGCTTCACCGTGGCCGCGACCCAGAACCCGGTGATCGACCCGGCCTGGGACGATCCGGCCGGCGTGCCGATCTCCGCCTTCATCTTCGGCGGCCGCCGCTCGACCACGGTGCCGCTGGTGACCGAGGCGCGCGACTGGGTCGAGGGCGTGTACATGGCAGCGACCATGGGCTCGGAAACCACCGCCGCCGCCGCCGGCCAGATGGGCGTGGTGCGCCGCGACCCGTACGCGATGCTGCCCTTCATCGGCTACAACATGAGCGAGTACTTCCAGCACTGGCTCGACCTGGGCCGCAAGGTGGCGGCGAAGAACCCGGCCGCGCTGCCTAAGATCTTCTGCGTGAACTGGTTCCGCACCGACGACAAGGGCCAGTTCGTGTGGCCGGGCTACGGCGACAATATGCGCGTGCTGAAGTGGATCCTGGACCGCACCCACGGCCAGGGCGGCGGCGTCGAGAACATGTTCGGCACCACGCCGGGCTACGCCGACCTGACATGGGACGGCGTCAGCTTCACCGAAGAGCAGTTCAAGCAGATCACGTCCATCGACAAGGATGCGTGGCGCGAGGAGCTCAGGCTGCACACCGAGCTGTTCGACAAGCTGGCGTATCGCCTGCCGCAGGAACTGGTGGCGACCAAGGCGAAGCTGGAAAAGTCGCTGGCTGAGTGATCGCGCAGCGGCTGGCGCCGCTGCCTGATGCCGAAAGCCGCAGTTCGCTGCGGCTTTTTTCGTTGGGCGTCAGCTGATGAACACCGTCGTTCCCGCGCAGGCGGGAACCCCATGGCTTCAGGCGGACCCTCCTCAAGCTGCTAGGTATTTTTACCCTCTGCCCATGTTTATGATGGCTGGATCGAGACACCCGAACGCGGAAGCGGGGCCGCGTCGTGCTCACCATGAAGACGATCCTCCAGTCGGAATCCAGCGAGTGCGGTCTGGCCTGCCTGGCGATGATCGCCTGCCACTTCGGGCACAAGGTCGAGCTGTCCGAACTGCGCCAGCGCTTCTCGGTCAGCCTCAAGGGCGTGAACCTGCCCAACCTGATCCGCTACGCGGCGTCCCTTCATTTGTCGGCGCGCCCGCTGCGGCTGGAGCTCGATAGCCTCGGCGACCTGCAGCTGCCCTGCATCATCCACTGGAACCTCAACCACTTCGTGGTCCTGCGCAAGGTGCACACGCGCTGGCGCGGCGGCACGGTCGTCACCATCCTCGACCCGTCGTCCGGCGAACAGCGCATGACGCTCGAGGAGTTTTCACGCGCCTTCACCGGCGTGGCGGTCGAACTGGCGCCGACGCCGGCGTTCGAGGCGCGCCAGGAAGCGCGGCGGGTGTCGATCCGTGAACTCACCGGCGAAATCAGGGGCTTGCGCGGCGCGGTGACGCAGGTGCTCGGGCTGGCGCTGGCGCTCGAGATGTTCGCGCTGGTGCAGCCGCTGTTCAACCAGTTCGCCATCGACTACGTGATCGTCAGCGGCGACATGGAGCTGATGCTGGTGCTGGCGCTCGGCTTCGGCCTGGTGCTCGTCACCCGCACCGCGATCGACCTCGCGCGCAGCTGGGTGCTGATGCGCTGGGGGATGCAGGTCAGCCTGCAATGGTCGCTGCGCGTGTTCAGCCATCTCACGCGGCTGCCGATGTCGTATTTCGAAAAGCGCCACCTCGGCGACGTCGTCTCGCGCTTCGGCAGCATCGGATCGATCCAGTCCACGCTGACCGCCCTGTTCGTCGAGACCGTGCTCGATGGCCTGATGGCGGTGCTGGCGCTGGGCATGATGCTGCTCTACAGCCAGGCGCTGGCGCTGGTGGTCGTGCTGGCGGTGGCGGCGTATGCGCTGCTGCGCTGGCTGTTCTACGGCCCCTTGCGCGACGCGTCGAAGGAGCGGCTGGTGCTGGCGGCGAAGGAGAATACGCACTTCCTCGAAACCGTGCGCGCGATGAGCACACTGAAGCTGTTCGGCCGCGAAGCCGAGCGCCGCGCGGCCTGGCAAAACCTGAAGGTCGACGTCAACAACCGCGACATCCGCACGCAAAAGCTGACCATCGTGTTCCGCATGCTGAACACCGGGATCACCGGCGCGCAGACGCTGATCGTGTTCTACATCGGCGCCGCGCTGGTGACGCGCAACGCGCTCACGGTCGGCATGCTGATGGCCTTCATCAGCTACGCGGGCACGTTCTCGTCGCGCCTGTTCAACGTGATCGACGTGCTGGTCAACCTGAAGATGATCGGCCTGCACGCCGAGCGGCTTGGCGATATCGTCGGCGCCACGCCGGAGGCCGAGCCGCGGATGGAGACCGACCTGCGCCGCATCGCGCCCGCGATCACGCTGCGCGGCGTGAAGTACCGCTATGGCGATGCCGAACCGTGGGTGCTGAACGGGGTGGACCTCGAGATCCCGGCCGGCGAAAACATCGCGCTCGCCGGCGCCAGCGGCTGCGGCAAGACCACGCTGTGCAAGATCCTCGTCGGCCTGCTGGAGCCGGTCGAAGGGGAGGTGCTGGTCGGCGGCATCCCGGTGCGCCAGCTCGGCCTGCGCACTTACCGCCAGATGATCGGCACCGTCATGCAGGACGACGTGCTGCTGGCCGGTTCGCTCCTCGAGAACATCTGCTTCTTCGACACCGCGCCGGACCTCGAGCGGGTGGAACGCTGCGCGCGGCTGGCGGCGATCCACGAGGAAGTCGGTGCGATGCCGATGGGGTACCAGACGCTGGTGGGGGAGATGGGCAGCAGCCTGTCGGGCGGGCAGAAGCAGCGCGTGCTGCTGGCGCGCGCGCTGTACAAGCAGCCGTTGGTGCTGGCGCTTGACGAAGCCACCAGCCATCTCGACCTGGCCAACGAGCGCAAGGTGAACCAGGCGCTGGCCGGGCTGGAACTCACCCGGATCTCGGTGGCGCACCGGCCCGATACGATACGCGCGGCGCGGCGCGTGATTACGCTGGCGGGCGGGGCGATCGTGGGCGACGTGGAGCAGGTGCCGCTGGCGAATGTGGCGGCGTGAGAGTTGCCCCTCCCTCAAACGCCGCCGTCCCCGCCTGCGCGGGGAAAACGGTGGTTTGCGTCAGCGTCTTACAGGCGGCTGACCGTCGCCAGCGCAGGCTGGATCACCCACTGCCAAATCCTGCGCCGGTCCTCGACGATATCGGCATCCAGCGCCATTCCCGGCGTCAGCGGCCGCGCGCGTCCCTCCGTCTCGATGCTTTGCCGCGCCAGCCGCACACGTACGCGGAACAAGCCTTCCTTGCCCGTATAACCCTGCACCGTCTGCCGCAGGTCGTCGACGATCACGCTGGCGAGATTGGGCGGCAGCTCGCCCGGCGTGAACGGTGTCGCGCTGACGTCGACCACACGCCCCGGATACAGTCCGTACATCTGGTAGGGGAAGGCCTTGTAGCGGATCAGCACATCCTGCCCGGCCGCAATGAAGCCGGCCATTTTGCTGGGCACGAACAGCTGCACCTCCAGCTCCGGCGCGGCGGCGCTGCGCGCGGGTGCGGGAATCAGCGTGGCGATCGTCTGCGACTGGTTCACCGCCTGTCCGACCTGGAAGCCGATCGCGCTGACCGCCCCGGCCTTGGGCGCGGTGACCAGCGTGGTCCGGCGTCCCGCGTTTTCGGCGATCTCCTGGTCGATGCCGGCGCGCGCGTTGTCGATCTGCGCCAGGTCGCTGGCCAGCTTGGTCGCCAGGCCGTCGCGTTCGGCGCGCAGGCCGAGCATGGCCGCCGCCAGCTGGGTTTTCGTCCGCTGCAGGCTGGCCAGGCGCGATGCGACGTCCAGCAGGTCTTCCTGCTTCTGGCGGCTCTGCGCGGTCGACACGAAGCCGCCGGACTGCAGCGTTTCGTACTGCTTCAGGCTGGCGCGGGCCAGCTCCTGGCGCCGCTGCGCGATGTCCAGTTCCTGTTCGAGCTGCTGGCGCTCGTTATCGGCGTTACGCAGCTTGTCGTCCAGCTCGCGGCGCTTTTCGTCCGACTGGTGGATGCGCAGGCGCCGTTCCTCGGCCAGCGCCTGGCGGCGCACTTCCAGCTGCTGCGCCACCAGCGCGGTCAGCTCGCCGCCGATGCCCTGCTTTTCGGTGGAGAGGTCGAACAGCACTTCGCCTTCCTTCACCCATTGGCCCTCGGCGACGCGGCTGCGCACCAGCACGCCGGCGGTGGGCGCGGCGATGCCGACGCTGCCGCCGACAGGGACCACCAGGCCGGCCACGCGCGCCTTCTTGGTGACGGAGCCGAAGGCGACGAACAGGGCCAGTGCCGCCGCCAGCACCAGCGCGACGGCGACGATGAGCAGGCTGGAGATCGGCTGGTCGAGGCGGATCGCGCCGACCGCCTTGGCGCGCCGCGCCTCCATGACTTCTGTCCGGAACAGGCTTCCCTGTTCCATCGTCATCCGCCTTGCGCGGCCAGCGCGCGGTATGAACGTGCGAGGAAGTCGTAGACCAGCACTTCGAACTCGCGGTTCTGCGACATGAACAGGCGGTTGCAGAGCATGTGGACGTGGCCGGCGACAATCGACAGCTGCGGGTCGGCCGCCAGCAGGGGAGCCGCCAGCGCGCTGCGGCGCGCGGACACGCCATCGAGCAGGCGCGCCAGTGCCGATGACCATGCCGGCGCCCGCGAATCGCGGCGCAGGGCCGCCAGCATCTCGCGCGAGTGGCGCCGGTACCAGTCGCCCAGCGCGCCTTGGCGACGCCTGGACAGCCTGAATTCGTCGCGGTAGCCGCTCGCCAGCCTCTCCGCCAGTTCGAGCTTCTGTCCGGCCGACATGCCGAAGTCGCGCAGCAGGGCATCGATGGCGAGCAGCGCGGCCGACCAGCGCGCGGGCGGCGCGTTGTCGCCGCACAGGATGGCGGTGGCGAGTTCGCTGTCGATGCAGAACAGCGCTTCGCTGGCGGCGATGTATTCGCGGCCGCCGTAACGGATGGTCTCGCGCTCATAGGCGGCGAATTCGAAGCGAGCGAGCAGGCCGCGTT
>JAEWEK010000284.1 GCA_023389425.1 Pseudomonadota bacterium
GCGCGGGCCGCCGCGCGGGGCCGGCCGCGCGCCCGGCGTCGGCAGCGAGGACAGGTAGGCGGCCACCGCCGCCACTTCGGGCTCGGTGAGGCTGGCGGCGACGAACTGCATGCAGTCCGGCGCCAGCGCGGTGCGCACGCCGTAGCGCCACGCACCGAGCTGGGCGCTGACATAGTCGGCCCGCAGGCCCAGCAGGCCAGGGATGCCCGGCTCGCGCCCGGTGAGTTCGGCGCCGTGGCAGGCGATACAGGCCGGCACTTTTTTCCCGGGCAGGCCGCCGGTGACGATGCGCTGGCCGTCGCGCAGCTGCTGGCCCGCCGCCTTGGTCGGCGCGTGCGCCAGCGGCGGCGGGTTCTGCGCGGCGAAATACCCGGCCATGCGCTGCAGGTAGGCGTCCGGCAGGTATTCCAGCAGGTAGTTCATGGGCACGTACTTGCGGCGCCCTTCGCGGAAGGCGAGCAGCTGGTTGTACAGGTAGCCGGCGGGCTTGCCGGCCAGCCGCGGGAAATAGACGTTCTCGACGCCGCGGCCCTTGTCGCCGTGGCAGCCGATGCAGGCGGCCACGCGCGCCTCCATGGTGTCCGGAATGCGCCCGGCGGCCGGCGGCTGGGCGAATGCCGGCAGCGCCGAAGTCGTCAGGATCAGGAATCGATAGAAGCAAGACCTCACCGTGCCTCTCCCATGGCGTGGCCGTGGCCGCCCCCACCGTTCGTGTCAACGTGGGGGTAGCTTAGCAAAGGCTGGGCGAACCCGACGCACGCTTCGGCCGGGACCGCCGTGCGCGGGCGTGCGGATCAGTCCTCGTCGCCGCTGGCCGGCGGGGTGATCCAGTTTTCGTAGTTGCGCTCGATGCGGCGCATGGTGCCGTCGCCCCGCATGGTGTCGAGGGCGGCGTTCATGCGCGCCACCAGCGCATCCGGCATCTGGCGGTTGCAGGCAAGGTAGACGCGGATCTGCTTGAAGACCAGCGCGCGGTACAGCTGCTTGTCCCAGCCGTGGCGTTCCAGCACGGTGCTGCCGCGGCGCAGGCCGGCCGCCCACAGGTCGACCCGGCCCAGCAACAGCTTCTTCGGGTTGAGCCAGTCGTCCGGCGCCGGATCGACCTTGAAGCCGCGCTCGCGCAGGAACTGGTCGCGGGCGTCGCCGTTGTAAGTGCCGATGGTGTAGCGGCGCGCATCGTCCAGGGTGCGCAGCTTGATGCCGCTGCCGGTGCGCGCTATCAGCACCCAGTCCGCCTCGTCGGTCGGACCGATCCACTTGAACAGGGGTTCGCGCTCGGGCGTGCGGGTGGTCGAGAAAACGCAGGCGTCGGCCCGTTCCAGCGCGGCGTTGTAGGCGCGCTTCCAGGGCAGCAGTTCGACGGTGTAGGCGATGCCGGCGCGCTTCATCATTTCGCGCACCTTGTCGGTGCCGATGCCGACCACGCGTCCATTCTCCAGCATGCTGGACGGCGCGGAATGCTCGGTGGCCAAATACAGCCGCGGCTCGGCGCGTGCGGCCGCCGCCGCAAACAGGGCCAGCAGGAAGGCGAGCGCGTGTCGTTTCATCGGCATGGATGGCCCCGGTCCCGATGCGCCACGGGTAGCGCAGTCAGGTCTAGCATAGCAGCAACAACTCGGCCACGGCAAGGCATGCCGCGCGGCGCATGCATGGATGGCCGCTCAGGCGCCGGCGCCGGCCGGCACCAGGCCGCCGGCATGGCGCTGCACCAGCTCGGTATACAGCGCGCTGTAGCTGGCGGCCATCTGCTCCGACGTGAACAATTCGCGGTAGCGTTCGGCGGCGCGCGCGCCCATGTCGGCGGCCAGCTGCGGGTCGTCCCACAGCCGGCGCATCGCCGCGCCCAGCGCCTGCGGGTCGGACGGCGGCACCACCAGGCCGGTCTTGCCGTCGACGTTGATGTAGGTGGTGCCGGTGCCGATCTCGCTGGAGATCATGGGCTTGCCGAACATCGCCCCTTCCAGCAGCGAGATGCCGAAGGCTTCCGAACGCAGGTGCGAGGGGAAGGCCACGGCGTAGCACAGCTTGAGCAGGGCCACCTTGTCGGGGTCGTCGAGGGCGCCCACGAAACGCACGTGCTTCAGCCCGAGGCGGGCGGCGTGCGCCTTCAGCTCTTCCTCGATGGGGCCGGCGCCGACGATGACCACCGGATAGTCCAGCTTCTCGACCGCGTCGAGCAGGATGTGCAGGCCCTTGTAGTAGCGCAGCACGCCGACGAACAGGAAGAACTTGTCGCCGACCTCCGCGCGCCACTGGTCCACCAGTTCCTGCGACGGCTCGGGATAGGTGGCGCGGTCCAGGCCATAGGTGATGACGCGGGTCTTGTCGCGATAGCGGTCCAGCACCGCCGACGACGCCATGTAGTTGGGCGAGGTGGCGACGATGGTGTCCACGCTCTGCAGGAAGCGGTGCTTGAGCGGCTGGTACAGGCGCAGCAGGTGCTTCTGGCGCACGATGTCCGAGTGGTAGGTGACCAGGCTCGGCTTCTTGATGCGGGCCAGGAAGTGGGCCAGGTCCATGAAGGGCCAGGGAAAGTGGTAGTGCACCACGTCGGCATCCTGCGCACGCCGCGCCAGCTCGCCGATGGCGGCCAGCGAACAGGCGTTGGAGGCGATTTCGAAGTCGAGCGGGACGCGGTGCACCGTGGTGCCGTCCAGCTCATACGGGCGCAGGTCGGGCTGGCGCGACAGCGACAGCACCTCGTTGTGCACGCCCAGCTTGCCCGTCCCGTTGCACAGCTGGCGGATCACCTGCTCGATGCCGCCCAGCGAATCGGGATAGTAGGTCTTGTAGAAATGAAGGACGCGCATCTGCTGCCTACTCATCGGGAAAGGACGCTATGGTACACGGCTGCCGTCTGGCGTGCCGTTTCGAGCCAGGGCAGGCGTGCGGCGCGCGCGCGCCCGGCCGCCACGCAGCGCGCGCGCAGGGCCGGCTCGCGCACCAGCGCCAGCATGGCCGCGGCCAGCGCGCCGGCGTCGAGCGGGTCGACTTCGAGCGCCGCGCCCTGGCACACCTCGGGCAGCGAACTGGCGTTGGAAGCCACCACCGGCACGCCGGAGGCAAAGGCTTCCA
>JAEWEK010000024.1 GCA_023389425.1 Pseudomonadota bacterium
ACGATGTCCGCGCTCGAATACCTCCGTGCCCGCGACGTGTCGTCCCAGGTGATTTGCCGCGTGATGCTGGAGCCGCACCGGCGGCGCGCCCGTTCCTGAAAAGTTGCCTGCGAGGTGGGAAAATCGATGCAAAAAATGCACGGTTTCGCCCCGCATTTCCAGCCTTCCCCGTCCCCCCTTATACACAAAGATTTCCTTTTTTTAACACTGTACCTTTTTTGTGGAAGCGGCCAAGCGGCGTTTCCAAGTGCTTGATTTTACGGGGTGTCCGATCTGCCCGCGCAACAGGCATTTTGTTGAAACGCGCGCCAGATGTGGCTTCCCGGCTGTCAAGAGGGGCATTTTCCACATCGTTATCCACAGTCTTTGTGGATATCCGAAAAAATCCTTTAAAACCACGAACTTGGCGATCCCGGCGGGTCCGCACAATGTGCGCTGGCGTACTGACAACCGAAAGTATTCTTGAGCGAAAACAAAGAGTGATTTCGCAATTTATGCTTGCGTCGAGCCACTGTATAACTGTACAGTCGCGTTACCCGATCCACCGCTCCCGCCATGCACGCCGCCACCGCCACGCCCGCCGCCGATGATCCTTTCGCTGCCCTGAACCCGCAGCAGCGCGCGGCCGTCGAGCATGACGTCGGCAATGCCGAGCCGCGCCCGCTGCTGGTGGTGGCCGGCGCCGGATCCGGCAAGACCAATACGCTGGCGCACCGCGTGGCGCGCCTGATCGGCAGCGGCGCCGACTCGCAGCGCATCCTGCTGCTGACCTTCTCGCGCCGCGCCGCCACCGAGATGACCCAGCGCGCCGGCAGCGTGCTGCAAAGGACCATGGGCCTGGCGCTGTCGCGGGCGCCTGCCACGCTGCCGTGGGCCGGCACCTTCCACGCCATCGGTGCGCGCCTGCTGCGCGAATACGCCGGCCATATCGGCCTGGACGAATCCTTCACCATCCACGACCGCAGCGATTCCGAAGACCTGATGGGCCTCGTGCGCCACGAGATCGGCCTGACGCAGGGCCAGAAGCGCTTTCCGCTGAAGGGCACCTGCCTGTCGATCTACTCGCGTGCCGTCAACAGCCGCGATCCGCTGGATGTGGTGTTGAAGACCACCTTCCCGTGGTGCGCGGAGTGGGAGGAGCAGCTCAAGACCCTGTTCGGCGCCTATGTCGACGCCAAGCAGGAACAGAACGTGCTCGATTACGACGACCTGCTGCTGTTCTGGGCCGAGATGGCGGCCGATCCCGAGCTCGGTGTGGAGATCGGCGCCCGCTTCGACCACGTGCTGGTCGACGAATACCAGGACACCAACCGGCTGCAGGCGGCGATCATCCAGGGGATGAAGCCGGACGGGCGCGGCGTGATGGTGGTGGGCGACGACGCGCAGTCGATCTATTCCTTCCGCGGCGCCACGGTGCGCAACATCCTCGACTTCCCGCAGCAGTTCTCGCGCCCGGCCGAAGTGATTACGCTGGACCGCAACTACCGTTCGACCCAGCCCATCCTCGACGCTTCCAATGCCCTCATCGAACAGGCGCTGGAGCGCCACGCCAAGCAGCTGTGGACCGACAAGCACTCGTCCGGCAAGCCGCAGCTGGTGCTGATCCCGGACGAAGCGGAGCAGGCGCGCTGGGTCTGCAAGCGCATCCTCGAACACCGCGAGGCCGGCATCCCGCTGACGCAGCAGGCGGTGCTGTTTCGCGCCGCCAGCCACAGCGCCGCGCTGGAGCTGGAACTCATGCGCCGCAATATCCCCTTCGTGAAGTTCGGCGGCCTGAAATTCCTGGAGGCGGCGCATATCAAGGACGTGCTGGCGGTGCTGCGCTTCGCCCAGAACCCCAGCGGGCGCATGGCGGGCTTCCGCGTGGCGCAGATGATCCCGGGGATCGGCCCGGCCACCGCCACGCGCCTGCTCGATAGCGTGAGCGAGGCCGCCGATCCTTCCGACGCCGTCGAAGCCTTCGAGCCGCCCGCGCGCTGCAAGGAAGACTGGCAGCAGTTCGTCGCGCTGTACCGGGCGCTGCGCGCGCCGGGCCTGCGCTGGCCGGGCGACATCGAGCTGGTGAAGAACTGGTACCTGCCGCACCTGGAGCGCATGCACGACGACCCGCAGGTGCGCGCCGCCGACGTCGAACAGCTGGCGGCGCTGGCCGGCGGCTACGGCTCGCGCGAGAGCTTCCTGGCCGAGATCACGCTCGACCCGCCGGAAGCGACCAGCGACCGCGCCGGGCCGCCGCTGCTGGACGAGGATTACCTGATCCTGTCGACCATCCATTCGTCCAAGGGGCAGGAATGGCGCTCGGTGCACGTGCTGAACGTGGTGGACGGCTGCATCCCGTCCGACATGGCGACCGGCAGCATGGAAGAAATCGAGGAGGAGCGGCGCCTGCTGTACGTGGCGATGACCCGCGCCCGCGAGCACCTGCAGCTGGTGGTGCCGAACAAATTCTTCATCAAGCAACAGGCGCAGATGGGCGACCGCCACGTGTACGCGCAGCGCACCCGCTTCATCAGCCCGGCCATGTTGAAGCACTACGAGGAGTGCGTCTGGCTCGATGCGCAGACCGCCCACAGCCGCAAACCGATGCCGGAGTCGGTGCGCATGCTGGTCAGGGAGCGCGCCCGCAATGCCTGGAAGTGAAAAACGGTCGGCGGGGCTTTTTGCCGACTTATCCCCCGGTGTAGGATTTTGTAGGAATTTACTGAGGGGGAATCTAGGACTGCGCCTCGTGGCGCTTGTAAGTCCTTGATTTTTAAGCTGCCGTTTTTTGCCTGCGGAATGGGCAAACTATCGGAACCCGCATGAAATCTGGGGTTCTGGCCTGTCAAGAGCCGCTTTTCCACATAGTTGTCCACATCTTTTGTGGATATCAAGAAATATCCAATCAAATCAGCGACTTGGCTGGATTATCTTGCAGTTTGGATACGTTTCTGTAGTTCATGTAACTGCTCAAGAAAACGCTCGGCGGCCAGGGCCGGCGGCCAGGGTTCCCACGGCTGGCCGCCGTACAGGGCCGCCAGCGGATCGTCGGCCAGCACCGGCGAGTGGATCTTGAGGGTGCGGCGCACTTCCTGTTCCGACCAGCCGGCCACGTGCACCGCCTCGCTGGCCGCCGCGCTGCGGTCGGCCTGCTTGTGGCGGCGATGCTCCTGCGGCGTCCACGAGGGCAGGCAGTAGCGCAGGAAGACGGCGTGTTCGAGGCGCTGGGTCAGGTCGCGGAAGCCGTCGCCGAGGAAGGGCTTGATGACCGAGATCGCGTCGAAGCCGAGCAGGCCTTCCTCGGCATCGTGCAGCAGCTCGCGCAGCGCGAATTCGGCCGACAGGGCAGGCGATTCGGCCTGGCGCAGCAGCATCACCATGATCGAATGCTGGGCCACGGACAGCGGCAGCGGCCACGCTGAATGCCCGCCCCAGCGATAGGTGCGGGCCAGGCCGAGCGCCAGGTCGGCGTCGTCCCAGTCGAAGGGGGTGGGGTCGAGCAGGTCGAGTCGTTTGCCCGAAGGCATGCGCACCCAGGCGCGCACCGGCGAGGTCATCAGGAAACTTGGTCGTTCATCGTCATGTCTTGATTCTACACATCGCCACGCAAGCGAGCAGCAAGCTTGATGTAGGCAAACATCTGTCTAGATCGCCGACAATACACTGGCCTGAGAGCAATGTTGCGGGAGGGGCGCATGGCACAGGTGCAGAAGATCGCTGTCCTCGGCGGCGGCGCCGGATCCCTGGCCGCCGCCTTTTACCTGAGCGCACAGCCGGGCTGGCGCGGGCGCTACGAGATCACCGTCTACCAGCAGGGCTGGCGCCTCGGCGGCAAGGGCGCCAGCGGACGCAACGCGCTTTTCGGCCAGCGCATCGAGGAACACGGCCTGCACATCTGGTTCGGCCACTACGCCAACGCGTTTTCGATGATGCGCGCGGCCTACGCGGAGCTCGGGCGCAAGCAGGATGCGCCGCTCGCCAGCTGGGACGCCGCCTTCCGGCCGCAGGACTACATCGCCCTGGCTGAACAGGATGCCGCTGGCTGGCATCCGTGGAAGCTGGTGCTGCCGCGGCGGCCGGGCGAACCGGGCACCGGCAGCGATCCGCTGACGCCATGGGCGCTGGCGCTGGAAGTCATCCGCTGGCTGCCGCGCTGGCAGACCGACCTGCAGGCCGGCGCCGCCGAGCGCTTGCGGACCCTGGCCGAAGGCCTGCCCGCCGACGCGCGCGTCCACGGCATGGCGGACCGCGCAGCGCTTGCGGCGGCGCTGGAGCGTCTTGGCGCGGAAGCCGATGCCGCCGCCTTCAGCGCCGGCAAGCTCGAACACGCCCTGGTTGGACTGTCCATCGCCCGCACCGTGCTGAAGGGGATGCTGGCCGACGGCGTGTTCGCGCAGGGCTTCGACGCGATCAACAACGAGGATTTCCGCGCATGGCTGCGGCGCCACGGCGGCGATCCGGCGCTGTGCGTGGACAGCACGCCGGTGCGCGCGCTGTACGAGCTGCTGTTCGCCTTCGAGGACGGCGATCCGGCGCGCCCGAATGTGGAGGCGGGCACCGCGCTGCGCTGGATGCTGCGCATGGGCTTTGCGTACCGCGGCAGCGTCATGTGGCGCATGAGCGCGGGAATGGGCGATGCGGTGTTCGCGCCCTTGTACCGGGTGCTGGCGGCGCGCGGTGTCCGCTTCGAATTCTTCCACCGGGTCGACGCGCTGCTGCCCGACGGCGGCGCCATCGGCGCGGTACACCTGACCGAACAGGCGGCACTCATGTTCGGCGAATACGATCCGCTGGTCGACGTGAAAGGCCTGCCGTGCTGGCCGTCCGAGCCGCGCTGGGAGCAGCTCGATCCCGCCCAGGCCATGCTGCTGCGCGAGGGGCAGGTCGACCTGGAGTCGTGGTACAGCGACTGGCCCGCGGCCTACCGCCAGGCCTTTGGGCGCGACCTGCCGCGGCGCGTGCTGCGCCGTGGGCGCGACTTCGATCACGTGGTGTTCGGCATCCCTGTCGCGTCGCTGCCGCTGGTGGCGCCGCTGGTGCTCGACGCCAGCCCGGCGCTGCGCGCCACGGCCAGCCGCCTGCGCGCCATCCCCACCCAGGCCTTCCAGGCGTGGTTCGACCACGACCTGGCGGCACTGGGCTGGACCGACCGGCCCAACGGCCAGCAGCCGGTATTGACCGGCTTCAGCCATCCCTACGACACCTGGGCGCCGATGGACCAGGTGCTGGCGCGCGAGGATTGGCCGGGCACCGAACGGCCGGCGGGCGTATCCTATTTCTGCGGCGTGTTCCCGGGCGCCGGGCTGCCGCCGCAATCCGACCGCGGCTATCCGGAGCGCGCCGCCGAGCAGGCCAGGGTGAACGCCTTCGCGCTGCTGGATTCGCGCATCGGCGCGCTGTGGCCGGCAGCAAAGGGCGGTTTTCCGTGGGACTGGCTGCACGACCCGCAGCACGGCGCCGGCACCGACCGCTTCAAGCGCCAGTTCTGGCGCGCGAACGTCGATCCGTCCGAACGCTACGTGCTGTCGGTGGCGGGCAGCGGAGGCTATCGGGTGGCGGCCGGCGGCTCGGGCCTGTCGAACCTGTATCTCGCGGGCGACTGGCTGCGTACCGGACTGGATTGCGGCTGCGTGGAAGCGGCCGTGATGGGCGGAATGCAGGCATCGCGCGCGTTGTCGGGTTATCCTCGCGTCATCGAGGGCGAAAGTGATTTCCCTGCGGGGGAGAATGCATGAACGGGAATGCCAACCGTATCGAATGCGATGTGCTGGTGGTCGGCGGCGGCATCAATGGCGTGGGCATCGCGCGCGACGCCGCCGGGCGCGGCCTGCGCGTGGTGCTGTGCGAGAAGGACGATCTCGGCGCCCACACCTCGTCCGCCTCCAGCAAGCTGATTCACGGCGGCCTGCGCTACCTGGAGCATTTCGCGTTCGGGCTGGTGCGCAAGTCGCTGGGCGAGCGCGAGGTGCTGCTCAAGAGCGCGCCGCACATCATGCGCCCGCTGCGCTTCGTGATGCCGCACGATAGCGGCCAGCGTCCCGCATGGCTGATCCGCGCCGGGCTGCTGCTGTACGACCGCCTGGCGCCGCGCGAATTCTTGCCCGGCTCGGAATCGGTCGAGCTGCCGCGCCACCCTGCCGGCAAGCCGCTCAAGCGCCGGTTCGGGCGCGGCTTCGTGTACTCGGATGGCTGGGTCGACGACGCCCGGCTGGTGGTGCTGAACGCGCTCGACGCCAGCGAGCGCGGCGCCACCATCATGCCGCACACCCTGTGCCGCGCGATCGAGCGCCACCCGGGCCACTGGTCGGCCACGCTGCGGCAGGCCGATGGATACACGCGGGTCAACGCGCGCTGCCTGGTCAATGCCACCGGGCCGTGGGCCGCGCGCTTCCTCCAGGGCGCCACCGGCTCGGTGCCGTCGGCGCTGCGGCTCATCAAGGGCAGCCACATCGTGGTGCCGCGCCTGTTCGACCATCAGTTCGCCTACCTGTTCCAGCACCCGGATGGGCGCATCGTGTTCGCCATTCCCTACGAAGCTGCGTTTACACTGATCGGCACCACCGACATCGACTACCAGGGCGATCTCGACAAGGTCGCCATCACCAACGACGAAATCGCCTATCTGTGCCAGTTGGTGAATCGCTATTTCGTGCGCCAGATCGGACCGGCCGACGTGGTGTGGAGCTATGCCGGGGTGCGGCCGCTGCTCGAGGATTTGTCCGGCAAGGCTTCCGCCGTCACCCGCGACTTCCGGCTCGAACGCGACATGCGCGGGGCGCCGCTGCTGTCCGTCTTCGGCGGCAAGATCACCACCTATCGCAAGCTCGCCGAACAGGCGGTGGACTGGATCGCGCCCACGCTGGGCCGCAAGGCCGGGCCGTGGACCGCGCAGGCATGCCTGCCGGGCGGCGACCTGCTCGGGCCGCAGCCGGCCAGCCGCGCGGTGCAGGAGTTCGAGCAGTGGACGCGGCGCCAGCAAGCTGCCTGGCCGTGGCTGCCGGCGCCGCTGGTGGCGCGCTACGCCCGCGCCTACGGCACCTTGATGGACGTGCTGCTGGCCGGACGCGGTTCGATCGAGCAGATGGGGGAGGAAATCGTGCCGGGGCTGTTCGAAGCCGAAGCGGAATACCTGTGCCGGCACGAATGGGCGAGGAGCGCCGAGGATATCCTGTGGCGCCGCTCCAAACTGGGGCTGCACCTGCCGCCGGGCAGCGCGGGCCGGCTTGACGCCTGGCTGGCGGCGCGGCACGCGGCGCAGGAAACCTAGGGAATCTCAATCCACCCGACGATTCGCCAGCCATACATCGATTTCCGGCAGGCGTTCGTTGCGAACCTTGATGCGGTCGCGGATGGCGGCGATCGCGGTGTCGGTGTCGCGGCGCGAGGTCGGGGCCAGGTTGGCGCCGGCGTAGTCGTTCAGCTTCTGCACCATGTCCGGATCGAACGAGCCGTAAGCCAGGCGCGGGAAGTAGCGGCTGCGCGAGGTGGCGTCGATGCGCCGGTTGACCTGGTCCATGTGCCTGATCGCGAAATCGAAGGCCATGTCCGGGTGGTTCTGCGCCACGCGCGACAGCAGCGCCGCGCTGTTGGTCGCGCCCGGCTCGTCGCTCAGCGCCAGGTCCAGCGCGCGCTGCGCCAGCGCCTTGTCCTCGGCCGAAGCCAGCATCGTGTACAAGTGGTCCTTGATGAGCGGGGTCTTCTCGGCCAGCGCCTGCGCGTGCAACTGGTCCCAGGTGGCCGCATCCGCATGCTCCGCCACCACGCCGACGATCACCTTGCGCAGCTCGGCAGGCACGGCCGCCGGATCGCTGCTCATCGCGGCGTAGCGGCGGCGCGCCTCTGCGATCACCATGGGATCCCCGAGGTCGCTCAGCACCATGATGAGGTGTTCGCGCAGGTTGGTGACGGCGGTCGGCTCGCCCTCGCGCGCATTCCAGCCCACCTGCGCCATCACCGGCGCCAGGCGTGCGGCCGCATAGCCGTCGAAGCGCTTCTGCGGCGTGCTGTCGTTTTCGTACAGGCTGTGGATGCTGTCGAAGACCGACCCAAGGCGTCCCCACACCTGCGGATCGGCCGACAGCGGCGTGGCCGCGGCCAGGTCCAGCACCGAGGCCGGATTCTGCAGGCCCGCCATGCCGAGCGCCCAGCTGTCGGCGATCGAACCCAGCTGGTCGATCGGCGCCAGCTTGTCGAAGGAAGCGGCGATCTCGTTGAAGAACTTGGGCGCGTACAGCGTGCGGTAGTAGCCGCTCTGGCCCGCGTTGACGACCACGGCGCCGCCGCAGCCCGGCAGCGTGATGGCGCCCTGGCCGCCGGCGACGATGGCGCGCGCCGGCTTTTGCGTGCCGACGATCTGCGCGATCACCGGCACGCGCCACGACAGCGGTTTCTTGTCCGGCTGGTCGCGCGAGAACTCGCCCTGCGACAGCTTGACAACCGTATTTCCGCTCTTGCAGCTGATGTCCTCGACCCGGATCAGCGGCACGCCCGGCTGCAGCGTGAAGTCGTGCGCGATCGCGGTGATCGGCTTCTTCGCGGCCTGCTCGACGGCCTTCCACAAATCGTCCGACACCGTGTTGCCGTAGGCATTGGCCTTGATGTAGGCGCGCACCCCGTTGCGCCATGCGGTCTCGCCGACGTAACCCTCGAGCATGTGGATGACCGCCTCGCCCTTCTGGTAGGTGATGTCGTCGAAGGCCTGGCTGGCCTGTTCGACGGTCTCGATGCGCTGCACGATCGGGTGGGTGGTGGCGAGCGAATCGCGGAACATGGCGGCGTCGCGGCTGTTCACGGACTGCAGCGCGGTATTCCATTCCGGGTGCAGGCGGGCAGTGGTGCGGCTCTCCATCCATGATGCGAAGCCTTCGTTCAGCCACAGGTCGTCCCACCAGGCCATCGTGACGAGGTCGCCGAACCACTGGTGGGCCATCTCGTGCGCCTCGACCGCGAACACGTTCTGCTTGTCGCGCAGCGTGGAGAAGCTCGGGTCGACCAGCATGTCGTATTCGAAGGTGAAGATCGCGCCCCAGTTTTCCATGGCGCCGAAGAACTGGCTGCGGCCCGGGCCGGCGATGTTATCGAGCTTGGGCAGCGGATAGCGCACGCCGAAGTAGTCGTTGTATTCACGCAGGATGGTCTTGGCCGATTCGAGCGCGAACTGGGCTTGCGAGGCGCCGCCCTTGCGCGTGACCACGCCCAGTTCGGTGCCGTCCACCGTCATGCGGGCGCGCTCGAAGTCGCCCAGGCCGAAGAACAGCAGATAGGTCGACATTTTCGGCGACTGCGCGAAGCTCACGTGCGACCTGCCGTTGCCGAGGTCTTCCTGCTTCGTGATCGGCATGTTCGACACCGCCATCTGGCCGGACGGCACCGTGGCGTCGAGCGTGAAGGTGGCCTTGTACGAAGGCTCGTCCCACGACGGGATCATGCGGCGGGCGTCGGAGTTCTCGAACTGCGTGTACAGCGCGCGCTGCTTGCCGGCGGCGCCGTCGTAATCGAGCGAGAACAGGCCGACGGCTTGCGTGCCGATCACGCCGGTGTAGTCGAGCGCGAGCTTGTACCTGCCTTTGGCGATCGGGCGCGCAAAGCTGAAGGTGGCGGTCTGGGCGTTCGCATCCACGGCGATGCTGGCGTTGGCGGGCGTGCCGCCGGCTGCCGGCGTCAAGGTCGCGCCGGCGAATTTCAGGTCGACGGCATTGAGCGTGATGCTGCTGGCGGGCGCCTGCACGTTCAGCGTGATCGTGACCTTGCCGGCGAAGCTGCCGGCCTGCGCGTCCGGCGTCAGCGAGACATCGTAGTGCGTCGGCGTGATCCCGCGGGGCAGCTGGGTGGTGACGCTGCGCGCTGCGCCGGCAGCGGGAGCGGCGGTCGCAGGCTGGACGGCGATCAGGGCGAGGGCGGCGGCGACAGCGGCCGGGATGAGCTTGCGGTGCATGGGCGACCTTCCGAGTATGTACGTTGAGTGCCGCTTCCCGTGGAAGCGGCGCCCGCCATCTTTAGCCAAATCCGCAAGCATGTCAACGCGCCAGGTTTTGGCGCGCGCCCTGGCGATTCGGTCTATCATGCGCACAGTTCCGCACCGACAAACAAGCACTGCAAGGAGACCGGATGAAGCTTTACGTCAGCAAATACGCGCCCAATCCACGCCGGGTCAGCATCTTCGCGGCCGAGAAAGGCATCGCGCTCGAGACGGTGGTCGTCGACCTGTTCAACGGCGAGATCAAGACGCCCGGCTTCCTCGCCAAGAATCCCTTCGGCCGCGTGCCCGTGCTGGAACTGGACGATGGACGCACGCTGTCCGAAACACGCGCGATCTGCACCTACCTTGAAGGCCTGCGGCCGCAGCCGAACCTGATGGGCGAAGGCTTCGAGGAGCGCGCCTTCATCGAGATGGCGGACCGCCAGGTGGAGCACTACCTGTTCCAGCAGATCGCCAACTGCGTGCGCCACACGCATCCCGCGCTGGCGCCGCTGGAACAGCCGCAGTTTCCCGAGTTCGGCAAGACGCAGGGCGAAAAGATGCTGGACACCGTGCGCTGGCTGGACGAACTCCTGGCAAGGCAGGCCTGGGTCGCGGGCGAACGCTACACGATCGCCGACATCACCGCCTTCTGCGGCCTGGAATTCGCCCGCGGCATGTTGAAGTTCAATGCCGGCGAGGCCGGCTTCAGCCCCGTTCAGGCCTGGCGCGACCGGATCGCGGCGCGGCCCACCGTCGGCAAGCCCTGACGGCGGCGCAGCAGCGCCAACGCGAATACGCCTGCGCCCAGCATCAGGTATTCCGCAGGCTCCGGTACCGCCATCACCGAGAAGGTGCTGCCTTCACCTGTCATGACGTTGGCACCCGCCTGGGTCTCGACGCTGACGTAGGCGCTGAACGAACTGCCCGGCACAGTGGATGGTCCCACCTCGTTCAAGGGGATCGGGGACAGGGGCGGCTGTGCGTCGAAGTCATGGCCCGGGATGTAGGCGTAATTCTCGACGTCCATCAGCGCCCCGAGGGTCTGCGGCGGCGAGAACATGATCACATTCTTGAAGCCGTCGGCGCTGGTCGACACCGTCGCGCGTCCCGGGCCGATGAAGTGGTAGGTCATCGTTCCCAGCACCAGCGACACCTCGACCTTGGCATCGGGATCGAGCACGAAACCGGTACCGCTGCCGTCGACGAAGGTCGGCGATGCCGGATCGACGATGGCGACCAGGGTCAGCTTGTAGGGAAGGCTGGTCGGCGTCGCGGGCCCGTTCAGGCCGAGCAGGGCCAGCGCCTTACTGTCCGTCGTCATCATGCCGCTGGTCGAGCTGGTGAACTCGATCGGATCGGCCAGCGCCCACAGCGGCGCGGCCAGCAGCGGAACGCACATCAGGGTGATGAGTTTGCGCATGGGACACTCCTCGTACGGAATATTCGAGCAGTATCCAGGAACGGGCGGGCGCGCTCGCGCACGATTTGCCCGGTCGAGTTGTATTTATGCGAACGCCAGCCCTTTGAGCGCAGGCACGATCGCGTGCAGGCTTGCTACTTCGTAGTCGGGCACCGCTTCCGATTCGTTTGCCGCGCCGGCCGGGTTGAACCAGCAGCTTTCGATGCCGAAGCGGTTGGCGCCGAGTATGTCGGCGTCGAGCCGGTCGCCGACGATGATGGTCTCGGCCTTGGCGAACTTGCGCGCCATCTTGACCGTGAAGTCGAAGAAGCGCGAGTCCGGCTTGGCGAAGCCGCAGGCTTCAGAGGTGGCGACGAAGGAGATGTGCTCGTGCAGGCCGGCGCTGGCGATGCGGCGGCTCTGGATCTGCGCGACGCCGTTGGTGATGATGCCGACTTCGCCGATTGCGGCCAGCGCTTCGCACACGGCCTTGGCGCCGTCGATCAGCACCACGCTTTCGGACAGGGATTCGAGGTACAGGTGGCTGGCCGCCTGCGCATCGAGGTCCA